>DZCT01000119.1 GCA_022736535.1 Desulfatirhabdium butyrativorans
TGCTTGGTAGAATTACTATTTTGTTTCTTGCTCCTGCGTTCTGCGTCTGTCTGAGATTTGACAACTTTCGTTTTTCTCTCGTTCCCACGCTCCGCGTGGGAATGCAGACAAGACGCTCTGCGTCCCCTCCTGACTTAAATGTCCGGCAGGCATTCCCACGCGGAGCGTGGGAACGAGAATTTGAGGGCATAACCAACTAAAAAAACAATAACAGGAAAGCAATCATGTCGGGCAACACATTCGGAACACTATTCAGAATTACGACATGGGGAGAGTCTCACGGAAAAGGCGTGGGCGTTGTGGTTGACGGGTGCCCGCCCCAAATTCCGCTTGATGAGACTATCATCCAGACCATGATGGATCGCAGAAGACCGGGCGGTTCTGTCGCGAGTACCAATCGCAAAGAGCCGGACAAAGCCGTGATTCTTTCCGGCGTTTTCGAGGGCATGACTACCGGCACGCCTATTATGATAATGATTCACAACAAAGACGCGGATTCATCTGCTTACAAACCCTATGCAGACATCTTCCGCCCCGGACACGGCGACATTACTTATCAGGCAAAATACGGCATCCGGGACTGGCGAGGCGGCGGACGCTCCTCCGCCCGTGAGACCGCTGGCAGAGTGGCAGGCGGCGCGGTCGCAAAAGCGATTCTCGACAGAGAGAAAATCAGCATTTGCGCTTATACCGTCGAACTCGGCGGCGTCAGAGCGCAGAAACGGGATTTGTCTGTAATAGACAGCAATCCCTTTTACTGCCCGGACGCGGCGGCGGCATTGGAAATGGAACAGCGGGTTTTGGAAGTAAAAGAGCAGGGCGATTCGGTGGGCGGCATTGTAGAAATTGCAGCAAAGGGCGTTCCGCGGGGATTGGGCGAGCCGGTGTTTGACAAATTAGATGCGGAATTGGCAAAGGCATTGATGAGCATCGGCGCGGTCAAAGGTGTTGAAATCGGCGCAGGCTTTGAAGCCGCGAGAAAATTGGGTTCTGAAAACAACGACCCCATCACGCCGGAAGGATTTCTCTCGAATCACTCAGGAGGCATTCTTGCGGGCATCTCCAACGGAGACAATATTGTCATGCGCGTTGCCGTAAAGCCGATTCCTTCCATTGCGATTGAGCAGAAGACAATTGACCGCTTAGGAAGTCCTGCAAGTATTTCAATAAAAGGACGCCACGATATTTCAGCAATTCCACGCATCAATGTCGTGTGCGAGGCGATGGTGAGCCTTGTGCTTGCGGATCATCTTCTACGAAATTTAAGTATCAACGTACCGGAATATTTCCGATAGAAGCTCCGTAGGAGCGGCATCATTGTAGCAACTGCATAAGACATGCCGCCCCTACAGGGTTAAAAATATGTAAACGATTTACTACAAATATGACGCCCCTACGGGGCTTGTTTAAAAATGAAACTATCAAATAAAATTCAATCAGTTGAAGCATCAGGCACGGTTAAATTCACCCCCCTGATTCAGAAGTTAAGAGAAGAAGGCAGGGAAATCATCAGCTTCGCGATAGGCGAGCCGGAGTATGATACGCCTGCGCCGGTAGTTGAGGCGACAAAACATGCCCTTGATGCTCAGAAAACCAAATATGGTCCCGTGTCGGGCATTCCTGAACTGCGAGCAGAACTGGCAAAGCAGTTCGACGGATATGATGCGGATAACATTATCATATCCAACGGCTCAAAGCATTCGCTCTATTCTCTGTTTCAGGTTTTATGCGACCCCGGCGATGAAGTCATCATTCCCAATCCTTGCTGGACCAGTTTTCCGCAGCAAGTCAAACTTGCCGGAGGCGTTCCGGTATTGGTTGACACGATAAACGCTCAATTGGACTGTGAGGGAATTGAAAAAGCAATTAGCCCGAAAACAAAGGCAATTCTGCTGAACAGCCCGAACAATCCCACCGGCGCGGTATATCCGAAAAAAGACATGGAGCAAATTGCCAGGATTGCCTCAAAAAATGACTTATATGTTGTCTCAGATGAGGCTTACCATATTTTCATCTATGACAATATTGATTACAAAAGTTTTTTTGCATTTGAGGAAGTGCGGGACAGAGCTATCATTACGAAAAGCTTCTCCAAAACCTACAGCATGACGGGCTTCAGAATCGGATATATAGCGGCTTCCAAAGCAATCGTCAACGCGGTTGCAAAATGTCAGGGACATACGACGGGAAATGTATGCAGTTTTGCACAGTACGGGGCATTGGCTGCGCTTTCTCTTGATAAGCGCATTCTTTCACAGTGGCGGGCGGAATTGGAGAAAAAAAGAGAAATTGCTTACGGTTGTGTCTCCAAATTCTTTGACTGCATCAAACCGCAGGGCGCGTTCTATCTCTTTCCGAATGTCTCAAGATATTTGAAAAACGGAAAAACTTCGGAAGATTTTGCCGCCGATCTTCTTGAAAAAGCAGGCGTTGCGGTTGTGCCGGGCGAGGCATTCGGAATGCCCGGCCATATCAGAATTTCTTATGCAGTTCGTGAAGACATTCTGAAAAAAGGCTTGGAGAAAATGACAGAGGTTTTATGAGTGAAACGAGTAAAAGAAAAAAAGATATAAAAATCGGTATCATCGGTTTCGGACGATTCGGGAAACTGACCGCAAGGTATCTTTCCAAAGACATGGATGTCTTTGTTCATACCCGAAGCGACAAAAGTTCAGAAATTTGTGAGATCGGCGCACATCCGGCAAATCTTGAAGAAGCCTGCAAACAGGATATTGTGATTCCCACAGTGCCGATTTCCACGCTGGAAGATATGCTGAAAAAAATTGCCTTGCTTATAAAAAAAGATGCGCTGGTGATTGATGTCTGCTCGGTAAAGGAATATCCCATAAAATGGATGAAAGAACTTTTGCCGCAAACGGTTTCTATTTTGGCAACTCATCCCATGTTCGGACCCGACAGCGCGGCGGATTCTCTTAAAGAGAGAAAAATTGTCTTATGCAAAGTGAGAATTGAGGAAAATTTTTATAATAAAATTAAATCCTATCTGTCTTCAAAAAGGCTGACAGTCATTGAAACTACTCCGGAGGATCACGACAGGCAGATTGCGGTCAGCCTTTCTCTCACACATTTTATCGGGAGAACTTTGTCTCAATACGGCGCGTCCGAATTGCTCATTGACACCGAAGGCTACAAAAGATTGCTGCATATTCTCGGCGTTGTCGAACATGACACATGGCAGCTTTTTGAAGACATGAACCGATACAACCGCTATGCAAAACCGGAGCGGACTGCTTTTATGGCGGCAATGAAAACGGTCAATGAGAGGTTGAAGGAATGAAAATTGCTTTTCAGGGAATAAAAGGCGCGTACAGCGAACTGGCTTTATACAAACATTTCGGAAGAGACGCTGAATCTTTCGGCGTTGACACCTTTGATGAGATATTTGAAGGCGTAACCGGCGGCAGATTTGACTTCGGCGTTGTGCCGGTGGAAAACACCATTGCCGGAACGGTTGTCGAGAATTATGACTTGCTGCTTTTCAGCGATATTTTTGTCGTGGCAGAAGTGTTTTTGCCGATTCGCCATACGCTGCTTGGGAAAAAAGGCGCGGGTCTTGAAGATATAAAAGAAGCCTGTTCGCATCCCCACGCGTTGCGGCAATGCAAGGAATTTCTCAAGAGACATGAGATAAAATCCACGCCGGTTTATGACACAGCCGGCGCTGCGGAAATTGTCTCCCGCCAAGGCAGAAAAGACCTTGCGGCAATTGCCTCCGAGCTTTGTGCTGAGATATACGGAATGGATATTCTGAGTAAAGACATTCAGACAAATAAAAGTAATACAACCCGCTTTTTCATAATCGTCAGACCGGTGAATATTCCCGAAAATATGACTTATAAAAAAACAACAATCGCTTTTAAAACAAGGCATTATCCGGGGTCATTAGTGGACTGTCTCAAGATTTTTCAGGCGCATCATCTGAATCTCACCAAGCTTGAGTCAAGACCCATACCGGAAAACCCTTGGGAATACGTGTTTTATACTGATTTTGAGGGCGGCATTGATGCTGAAGTCGTAAAACACGCATTGAAAGAACTTGAAGACAGTGCGTTGTTTGTAAAGGTTTTGGGTAGTTATTCTATTGCGAAAGGGCAGTAGTCATTCTGAGCGGAAAATGTGACCCTGAGCGAAGCGAAGAATCTCATTCCGAGTTGGGTAGTGGTGTAGAAGAGGTGATGAACCATCTCACTGTCATTCTGAGCGCAGCGAAGAATCTCTTATTATAACAGTGTATTACAGAAACAGAGATTCTTCACTTCCTTCAGAATGACACCCCGAAATCACCTATTCTACACCGCTACCCCGAATTGTTATGTCATTCCGAACGCAGTGAGGAATCTTCACATTCTTCGCTTCGCTCAGAATGACAAGTCGCTCACTCAGAATGACGGGGGAAAGAGGAATTCAACTGCATAACCGTAACTTTACAAATGAACCTTGTTTTAAATAATCCTTTTCGCATCTTAGCTTTGCCGATAACTGCTTCCGAGCGGGAGATTGCCAAGCGCATATCCGACCTGAATATCTTTGCCGAGATGGGAAAATCCAAGTCCTATGATACAGATTTTCTTTTTCTTTCCACGCTTGAGAGAAAGCCGGAATCTGTAAAAGAAGCTTCTGCACGCATCGAACAGCCCGAAGGTAAGTTATTCTACTCCTTATTCTGGTTCTGGAAACACAGCGTCATAGACGAACTGTCCTTTAATCTGCTGAAAAACGGAGAACTCGGAAAAGCCATATCTTTATGGAGCAAATATATTTCCGGCAAAGACATATCTGAAGAAAATTACTCGGCGATTAAAAATCTCAGCGTATTATATTTGGGATTGGCGGGCGGTAATTTATTTCTGCATTCGGGACAGGATTTTTTTCTGAAAGGTATCACATTGGCAGGCATTTTTTTCGGCAGTCATTTGTTTGAAAACTATTGCCGAATTGTCTCAGGCATCAATTACACAGCAGATAAGGAGAAAATCGGAAGCGCTTTTGCAGATGAAATTATCTCTTTTGCCGAAAAGTATTTGGATAAACCCGACAGTATCGGCATAAGAGAAATATTGAAAAGTTTCAGATCTTTTCCTCATCAGATTTTTCCCTATATCTCAGGAAAGTTTGTAAATGAACCGAGCCGGCGCATCGAAACTGAAATTGAAAAAGCGAGGAAAACAAGAACAGACAGTCCGTATAATGCCTGTCAGCAAGGCGAAGAACTTTATCAGGATACTTTGAAGGACTTGGCTTATCTGAAAGATATTTTGCCGGAATCCGATCTTCAGTATCAGATGGTTGCGGACAAATTGGCAAATGAGATACTTCAGTGCGCCATTGATTACTTCAATGCGGTGGCAAAACACGCTGTAAATCAGGCATCGGGCGAAAAATCACTGAGACTTGCAAAGACTGCCTTGACCGCCGCTGTCGGAGAAAGAGTCAGAAGCAGAATTGAAGAAAATATTTTTGTCATGGAGACATGGATAAAATCTGCGCCCCAGAGACAACGCCATCGGGAAATTCAATTGCTCATTGATGACATCATGGAGCGGGTAAACGGCTGTGAGCAGGACGCGCAGCGAAATGACTTACAAAAAGCTCAGTATCTGTTAGACAATATTCTTCATAAACTGTTAATCATCAAAGCATCAGCAGGAGAAGGCAACCCTGTTTATCTGAATGTCAGCAGCGTAGCGGCAGACAAAGTTTCGGAATTGTGCATGAGACATGCAGCTCAAACTGAAGAATACGCAGGCGCAATCAACATGATGCAGAATATCGCCATGTTGGATATGTTACCGGAAATAAGAGAAAAACATGGTAAAATCAATGCCCACTTACAGGCGAAAAGAGAAAATGAAGTCATTCAGACTGTCAAGCCTTCATCATCTGAGCCTTCTGAAAAAAAAGGCAGGTGCTATATTGCCACGATGGTTTACGGAGACTATGATTCGCCGGAAGTGCTGTGTTTAAGAAACTTCAGAGATCAGGTTTTGATCCGCTCCGGTTTCGGGAGATTATTTATCAGGTTTTATTACAGATATTCGCCGATCTTTGCAGCAAAATTCAGACGCGTCGAATCGGTGAAAAAGTTCATCAGGTTCTTCCTGAATCTGCTGTTCCGTATTCGGTTAATCAAGCCTCTGCACAGGACGCAGAGCGTCCGGTCTGCATTCCCACGCAGAGCGTGGGAACGAGATAATGAAGTAAAATGAAAACATATATCATCATCTGTCTCTTGGCATTGGCTGTGCTTATTCTGATTGCCGACCGAATATCACTGCAAGAGGAAATTCGCAGACTCGGCAATGTAACGGCTTTTCTCGAAGTTTCAAATGCTGATTTTAAAAAAACTGTCTCAGAGCAAAATCGGAAAATCGAGATAATTCAAAATATGTTGGCTGAAAAAGAGATAAGCAGATCATCTGAACCGGCGTATTGGCTCATTGCTTTTCTTGCCGTCATATTGCTGCTGGCGATGCTCTTTTTGCTCATGAGACAAAAATTGTCTCTGACGACAGAACGATTGGACAGAGAGATGCGAGACATCAGGCAATTCCTGAATAATAATGACGATGAGAGTAAACCCGATCACTCAATGCCGCTCAGAATCGGACAGGAAATTCACCGAATGCGAAAGCGGATCGCCGCCATGCCCAAAGAGACAAAAGACATCCGTGCATTGGAAAATTCACTGAAAAGATTGGAAGAATCTTTTAATGAAAGCGGATATGAGATTATCAATCTGCTCGGACAGCCTTTTACTGAAGGACTGACGGTTCATGCTATATTTGCGCCTTCAGAAACATGCCGTCCGGGTGAGAAAATCATCAGCAAAGTAATTCAGCCGCAGATTAACTACAAAGGAGGTTTGCTTCAAGCCGCTGAAGTAGAAGTCAGTTATTTTGAATCTGCCAACCCCCTTTTCGGAGAAAAAAATGCGAACAAAAATTGATTACGGAATTGATTTGGGAACAACCAATTCAGCTATTTCCCTTATGGAAAACGGAGAGATCAGAATTATTAAAAGTGATAAATATCAAAAAGATACAACACCGTCCTGCGTTCAGTACACAAAGAAAAAGACCGTTTTTGTCGGCGACGACGCTATCAACAGATACCGTTATGAAGTGCTGAAAGCCTTTAAATCTTTTAGTCAATCCGCCTCAATATCCGAGTTTTTAAATACCTTTATCGAGTTCAAACGCACCATGGGTACGGATAAAAGCTATCACAGCACCTATATGGAACGCGCCTTTTCCTCAGAAGAATTGTCCGCAGAAGTTCTAATCAAATTAAAAAGCTATGTCAGAGAAGAAGACATTCATGCGGCGGTCATCACTGTTCCGGCAAAATTTCGGCAAAACCAGATTGACGCGACCCAGCGCGCAGCCGAACTTGCCGGTTTCAGCTATTGCGAGCTGTTGCAGGAACCCATTGCTGCCTCGCTTGCCTACGGCATTGACGCGGAAAACATGAACGGCCACTGGTTAGTCTTTGATTTCGGCGGCGGGACATTCGATGCGGTCTTGATGAAAGTCGCTGAAGGAATCATGAAAGTCGTGGATACCGAAGGAGACAATCATCTCGGCGGCAAAAATATTGATTATGCGATTGCGGATCATATCTTTATCCCTTATCTGAAGAAGCACTGCCGTATAGACAGGATACTTTCAGATGAGACATCTAAGATGCTGCTGAGAGACGCCCTGAAATGGTTTGCCGAAGAAACCAAAATCATTCTTTCCGCCAAAAGCGAAGCGGAAGTTTACACAGATGAGCCTGTGGGAACTGATGAAAACGGCGAAGAAATGGAACTTGAACTGACTGTAACGCTCGCTGATTATGAAAAAGCAGTGAAGCCCGTTTTTCAGCGAGCCATAGACATTTCCATGAGACTTTTGGAAAACAACAATATCAAAGGTTCTGATTTGGAAAGAGTAGTTTTAGTCGGAGGTCCCACGCTCTCGCAAACGCTGAGAGATATGCTGACAGAACAGATTTCTCCCCGCATTGACACCCGCATTGACCCCATGACGGCAGTAGCAAAAGGCGCGGCAATATTTGCTTCAACTAAAGACATTCCGCTGCTCTTGCAGAAAAGAGACAGAGGCAAAATTCAGCTCACGCTCAAATTCCCTGAAACCACTGTGGAAATTGAGGAAAATGTCGGCATCCGCATCGAGCGGTCCCGGACAGAAGGCAATATTCCGGAAAAAATTTTTGTCGAAATCGTCCGCAATGACAGGGGATGGTCAAGCGGCAAAATCGAGATTCAGGAAGATGCGGAAGTCATTCCCATTCTTTTAACTCAGGGAAAGGCAAACGGATTTACGGTGACGCTCTTTGACGGACAGGGAAACATCTGCCCCGCGCAACCATCCGGCTTTGTCATCATTCAGGGGCTGAAAGCCGCAACGCCGACGCTGCCCTTTGCGCTCTGCATCGAAGCGCATGATACGCAGACAGGAACGCAGGTCTTACAGGCATTGTCCGGCTTGGAGAAAAACCAGTCGCTGCCTGCAAAGGGAAAAGGAATTTTCAAAACCCAGCAGGAAATCCGCGCCGGAAACCCGCAGGATGTCATCAAAATTCCCATCTATGAAGGCACGCCGAACAGCAAAGCCGTTCACAACAACTGGGTTCACGAAGTGCTGATTACCGGAGAAAACCTGAGCGAATCCGTGCCGAAAGATGTGGACGTGGAAGTGACGCTTGAGATTGACAGTTCGAGGCGAATGAAACTGTCCGCGTATTTTCCCTATATTGATGAGACATATCAATTTGATCTGCCGGATAATACAACAAAAGATTATGATGCGAATATGCTGGAAAATGAAATCCGAAAAGCGAAACAAAGCGTACCTGTTTTCGGAGATAAATGTGCGGCAAAGACTTCCTGTCAGGTGGAAAAGTCAGTCAATGAGTTGCAGCAGTTATCCGAATTGATAGAAAATGCCGGAAAAGATCAGGATACCAAAACGCAGGTCATGGAGCGGCTCAAAGAAGTATTGAAGGAATTGGATAAGATCAGGGCGGAAAACGAATGGCCGCAGGTAAGTGAGGAACTTGACAGCGCGCTGAAAAAAATTGTCGTAAGCCATCAGAGATACGGGAATGAGAAAACATCCCAGTTGATACTTCAGTACCGACAGCAGGCTCAGACCGTTGTTCAGCAAAGAAATGTGAAGCTTGCAAAAGAACTGACCGCCGAGATTCGCTCTTTGGATTTTGCGCTGATGAGTCAGGATATGGCTCTGTGGGTAAGCTATATCAAACGCTTTGATGAGCAGTTTGACTCACAGCCGTGGAAAGACAAAGATGCAGCCAGACAGTTGATCAATGAGGCAACGCAGTTGATTGTCTCCAATCCTTCAAAGGCGAAATTGCAGCATATTGTGAAACAGCTGGCGCTCCTGCTGCCGGAAAATGACAAACCGCTCATTGAAGACACAGACAGGGAATTGTTAAAAACGAAAATATGAGCACGGCTCTACTGGCTATCTTGCGTCTCTCTGCTGTACGGCGGACACGCTGCGCTTTGCGCATGTAAGAAGGCGGACACGCTGCGCTGCGCTTTGTCCGCCCTACATGCTCTGTAAAACGGGTTTGAAACCCGTTCTACAGGTTGAAACTTCTCTCAAACAATTCTGTGACCGCTCTCTTCCCGTTCTCTTCAAGATAGCGTGTTCCTGTTCCGGTGAAACGGGGCTGACTTATAACAGGCTCATCCCCTTTTTTACACTCAAACCAGTCGGTCTGATGCCATGAGAACCACGAATTACGTTTCTGATCAAAGACATATAACGGTTTGTTGCACAGTTTGGCAAACTCCGCCCCCCATCCCGTGCCGCCCTTTACAGTCTTATCCTCCAGAATCTCCCCTACAACGTAAATCTCTCTTCCGCTGTTGATCTGATACCAGATACTTTGCAGAACCCTGCGGATCATGGGCGTTTCGGTGTAACGGCGGTTCATCAGCTTTGAAATATATTCAAGGCTTACATCCCCGTTTTTCAGTTCATCCTGAGTCAGCACCCGCACTCCCCGCCGGCGGACAATAGCATGTCCCTCAAACGTGAAGTTTATCTCTTCTATTCCCAAGCGTTCGGCATTTATCCCAAATTCTTCTTCAGCCCCTTTTATGCCGCCGCTGAAGAGTATGCAACCTTCTTTCTTCATTACTTATTTTTCCTTTCTTAACAGTGCAGCTTCATCAGGATAGTCCTTTATAAATCTGTAATGATAAAAGCTGTCAAACCGTTGCCGCAGGTTCTTCAGCCTGCGGTCGCCGACTTTGCACCGCTAACGATTTTTTAAGAGTTATTTCATACGGTTAGTGTCAATATTTAATTACCAAACAATTCAGTATTATACAAACCTGTCCATTGTGTCAAGCATAATTTGAGAAATTGAATTTTTTTTCGCCGGCGTCTCTCATTCTGAGCCTAAGCCCTGAGTGTAGCGAAGGGTCAGCGAAGAATCTCTTTTTATGGCAGAGACGCAAAATCCTGCGTCTCTGCGGAAACCGGAATGCGTAGAGACACAAAATCTCGCGTCTCTACAGCTCAGAATGACACTCCTGAATCACCCGGTTCTGCACCGTTACCCCAAATTTTATATCAACATATTGTTATTTAAATCATTTCTTTGAGCGCACGCCGGGCGCTACGGGCAGGGCGAATATCATTCACAATCATCACTTTGATGCGCCGCCGTGCATCCCGGAGTTCTACGATGTCCCCGGGTTTCAGTTGCGTTTTTACTTTCACAAATCCGCAGCTCAAGCCTTTGGGCGTGAATCCTGCGGGTTTGTCAGGACTGGCAATGCTGTAAATCCGGTCATTGTCTCGCCCGATTCCCATGTCGGTCACACAGGTCAGTATGCCGCCGATGATGTTTCCGCCTGCATCCGCCACAACTGCCTGATCTGACGGCGTGATCTTCCGCAAGTCATCACCGGCAAAAGGATAGGTCCGGTCAGCATCTTTCGCGTTCATCAATGCCTTATCGCCGATAAATGTCTTGGTAAACCCTGTTTTTTCAGCATTGTAAGGCAGCGCAAAATCCCAAGGATGGCGGACAAAAAGCCAGTTTCCGATGTCCTGATGAGACAAAGGCAGCACCGCGCCCGCACGGAGCGAATCCCGCGCCGCCAATCCGCAGACAACTATACCGAAAGTTTTGCCCTTATCAGAAATCATTTCCCAGAGCCGGACAAAATGCGCGGGATCAATGAAAATTTCAAATCCGAATTCGCCGGTATAGCCCGTGCGGGAAAGCAGTATGCGTGTGCCGTCTTTAAGGCGTACCGCATCGGCTTGCGGAAATGCCGGGTCAACATGTCCTTTGAAAGAAAAATAAGGCATGTTTTGGAATATTTTTTCAGGTTCTGCCAGAATTTCTTTCAGAATTTTGGCGGACATGGGACCCTGAATGTCTAACTTGCCTAATTGGTCCGTGAGGTCGCTGATTTCGACATTTCCCGCGCCTTTTTGCGCGCTCAGGTGGGCGGCGATGATGCCGCCCATGCCCGCGTTTACAACAGTCAGATAATGCTCACGGTCTGACGGATACACAATCGCATCATCTATGACACCGCCGCTGTCGTTCAGATACGCGCCGTAAACGCATTTGCCGGGCGTCATGGATGAGGCATTCAGGTCTCTGGTAAAACAGCGTTGCAGCAGGTCATGAGCATTTGAGCCTGTAACCTTAACTGCCGCCATGTGGCTGGTATCAAACAGCCCGGCATGGGTCAGCACGGCGATATGCTCGTTTTTTGCACCCGAGGGATACCAGAGCGGCATATTATATCCGCCGAAATCCGCCATATTTGCGCCCTGCGCCAGATGCCGCCCGTGCAGAAGGGTCTTTCGTATCTGCTTTTCCATGACATTTCCTCCTGATTCAGACAAGTTTTATTAAAAAAAGCGGTAGCGGTGTAGAAGTAAGTGATTCGGATGTGTCATTCTGAGCGGAGCGAAGAATCTCATTTCTACAATATGCTGATGTGTCATTCTGAGCAGAGCGAAGAATCTCAGTGATGACAGACAGAGATTCTTCACTGCGTTCAGAATGACAGGGAT
>DZCT01000586.1 GCA_022736535.1 Desulfatirhabdium butyrativorans
TCTTGCCCTGATCAAACCGCAGTTTGAAGTCGGAAAAGGAAAAGTGGGAAGAGGCGGCGTGGTGCGTGATGCCGCCCTGCATGACGAAGTGATCCGCTCTCTCAAAGAATTTTTTATTGAAACCGGTTTGTTATGCGAATCGGTCATTCCCTCCCCCATCCTCGGTCCCAAAGGAAACAAAGAATTTATCATTTCCATGACCTCAGATGTTTTTTAAGCTTGTTCCGATAAAAGGAAAGTGATAATAATAAAAAGATAAAGCCGACACAGATGTGTCAGGGAAAAAGAATCCCTATAGGATATAAATATTTTTTATTTAAAATCAAATCGTTAATGGAGGTTTCAGCAAT
Source organism: Desulfatirhabdium butyrativorans (assembly GCA_022736535.1). Classification (GTDB taxonomy): domain Bacteria; phylum Desulfobacterota; class Desulfobacteria; order Desulfobacterales; family JAIFKL01; genus JAIFKL01. The sequence continues at coordinate 351 of DZCT01000586.1, forward strand.
GGGAAAAGGCGACATCAGATCAAAACGGGGTAAAATATGGAGAGGCACTTTCGGCAACTGCCGGCCCAAAAAGAAAAAAACAACAGTGCAGAACCAGCCGGAACCCGCTAAGACAGAATAAACGGGTCAGGGGTCAACCGTAGAGACGCACGGCCGTGCGTCTCTACTTTTTTTCGGGAGAATTTTCCATGACATCCCTCAAAAAAACCTTTCAGGTGAATAAAAAAGATTTTATTCATGCAGGAGAGGCATCCATCCATATCAAAAATCTTCTCAAATCCCTGAATATGAACTCGGCAATGATCCGCCGTATCGCAATCTGCGGTTATGAAGGCGAAATGAATGTGGTCATGCACGGGGGCGAAGGTTTTTTACAGCTTGAAATTGATACAGAAAAAGTGAGGCTTGATATTTCCGACAACGGACCCGGCATTGAAAATATTGATCTGGTAATGCAGGAAGGCTTTTCAACCGCTTTGGACAAATATCGGGAAATGGGATTCGGCGCGGGCATGGGCCTTCCGAATATGAAAAAAAATTCAGACGGTTTTAAAATCGAATCGGAAAAAGGAAAAGGAACAAAAGTGCAGATGACTTTTTTCATAACAGAAAAGGGGGGATAAATTTTGTGTGATCCGAAACAGCCTTCCGGTTATGTTCAGTTTAACGAAGACCTCTGCACGGGCTGCGCCGCGTGTGTGCGATGCTGTCCCACACAGGCCATCCGTATCAGAGAAGGCGCGTCTGTCCGTCTGATAGACCGGTGCATCGGATGCGGCGAGTGCATCCGGGTCTGTGCGACCGGCGCGATGTCTGCTCCGACCGCGGAGTTGGAATCGCTCAAGCGGGATCAGGTATCCGTGGCATTGGTGTCGCCTGTGCTTTACTCGCAGTTTCCCGGGGTGAAGCCTGAAAACGTCTTGCAGGGACTCAGGGAAATGGGATTCCGCTATGTGGTTGACATGTCTTATTTCCTTGAAATGTTTCAAAGCGCTGCCGAAGAATTTATTGCCAGAAACCGGCAAAGCAAAGATTATCCCCATCCCCTGATTTCGCCTGTCTGTCCTGTGGTTGTCCGTCTCATTGCGTTTCAGTTTCCCGATCTTTTGTCTCATGTGCTGCCGATTATCAGACCTGTCGCGCTCATGTCCCGGGAAATCCGGAGGCAGCTTGTCCTTCATGAATCTGATATGACAGATAAAACGGTTGCCCTGTATTATATCAATCCCTGTCCCACCAAATTCGCTCCGGATCGCCCCTATTTCCACCATGAACAGCCTTATGTTGACAGGGTTCTGGGCATCAATGATATCTACGCTGAATTGTATCGGCATCTGTCTCAGTTTCAGGGACAGCTTGAAAAAAACACGGGGAGCCGCTTTTCTCAGGAGCGATTCAACTACTGTCCCGGACCACGCAGTCTGATATGGGGAATGTCCGGCGGAGAGATTGCCGGAATGGATACGGAACACACACTGGCGGTTTCGGGTCTGCGGGAGACCGTCACCTATCTTGAGAAAATCGAAATGGGACTGTTTTCGGACATAGAATATATTGAGTTCAGAACCTGTCCCGAAGGCTGTCTCGGCGGCACGCTGACGGCGATTGACAGATATCTGTCCAAAAATGCGGTTCAGAAAGCCGTGCTGAAGGTCGGGGTGGAACGGCGGGTATCGCGGAGGGATATTTTTCATTTGTATGAAAAAGAGTGGTTTGTACCGAAATCAAGCCTTGCCAAGATGGCAGGGATGTTCGGCATTCAGAAGCCGCCCTTGTCTATTGCCGCCCTGTCGGAGATTGACAGGCTGATGAGTCTGCTGCCGGGGAAAAACTGCGCTGCCTGCGGCACGCCGAATTGCAGAACCTTTGCGGAAGACGTGGTAAGGGAAAAAGCGGCGTTGAGCGACTGTCCTGTGTTTCGGACTCGTGAACGGAAAAAAGAGCGGGAAAAAAATAACGGGTAGGGGCAGGCCGCCGTGCCTGTCCCTGCGGAATAACTATTTTATGGGTTACGCAGTTGAACTCGTTCCCACGCTCCGCGTCCGAGTTCCGGAGTGCTAAAATGAAATTTTAGCATTTATACACTTGCTAAAATTTCGCTCCGCTCATTTCAGCACTCCGGACCCGGGTCCGGAGTGCTAAAATGAAATTTTAGCATTAGTATTTATACCAATTCGCTTTCAAAAAACAGTGTTTTCTGTAAAACCGCTTTTCAAGCG
>DZCT01000120.1 GCA_022736535.1 Desulfatirhabdium butyrativorans
ATTCACGGCATCCCTCACAGATAAACTCAACCCGCCGATTCCATCTGTGTCCCTTTTTTCCGTCATACTCACTTTCTCCACGAGGCGATATATTCAAATGCTCCGGGTTGATGCCCTTTGATTCCAAATACTTCTTCACCGCTTCCGCTCTTTTTTTCGACAGTTCCATATTATATTTTCTTGTTCCCAATTCACAGGTATGACCTGCCAGCGTGAAGGTCTGACCTGAAAAATCACTTTTCATCACTTTTATATATTGTTCAAGCACGTTCTTACCGTCGGGAGAAATTTCTGCGGAATTATGCTTAAAATTCAAATCCGCAAAGCATCTGCCCTCCCGCCTCAAGCCGCTTCCGATTTTATCTTCTGTATCATGGAAATCCGGAACCGGCAGTTCCAAAGAGGCTTCCAGCAGCACTTTGTTTTGAAATTCAGGTCTGAACACCCAGTTGACTTTTGCTTTGACCGAACTCCATCCTTTGTCTGATTTTACACCTAAATAAAAATTCCCGTTGATATAAAAGATAGGATCATTTCTGACAGGGTCTCCGATGGCATTGAGGATGCGCTCCATCGAGCGGATGGCGGCAGCATTATTTTTCCCGAGCGGAATTTCAAATATCACCTCATTGTTTTCCGAGCCGGTTTCCGCTTTCAAATCTTCCGCAGTTTCCAGAATTATCTCTCTGCTTCTCTTGTCGGTTCCGAGTTCTTCATTTGCCGCAAGTGATTCTTCTCTGTCTTTGTTGATTCTGAGATAAAATATGAAGCTTCCCTCACTGAGTTTTACCTTTTCTTTATTGGTATTTTTGATTTCCGTAACAAGGTTCAGCATGTTTGACTGAACATTCATGCTTCTGATGGCGACAATCTCGATCTTGTCTATCAGATTCACATCCTCGCTGTTTCCGACGGAAAATGCCGTCGCCAGAATTGCCATAATTAACACGCATATTTCAGTCTGTTTTTGCATAAAATTGTCCTTTCTGAAAAAAAATTAAAATTTGAATTTTTTTTAAAAAAGACAAATATCAAAGGGCAGAAAAAAAAGCAACAAAAAAGAATGTTTATTCCACAATATGAAATGCAAAGTTTTTTTATAAAAAATAAGAGGATAAACATCATATTGACAAAAAATAATTTTTTTTGTAATATTTTTTTTATAAAATTCTGATTAACAGAAGTCAGGCAGTTGAAATCCGGCGGATGGAAAAAGGGAATTTTTTGAATGAAAATCACTGCGGTTATAGGCATATCCTTTATATTCTTTTTCAGCATGTTCAGCCTGTCATACAGCAGGGATTTGACGATACTTTCAGAGAGCATCTCTGTAAAAGCTGTGAATGCGCTGCGTGTGACCGCATCTCCCTGGGTGCTGACGGTTATCCTGACGCTTGAAAACGACAACAGCAGGAAGATCAGCGTCAGAAACGGTCAGTTTGATGTGATCCTTAATCCGGAAAACACGCCGTGCGCCGTCATTTCCGAAAAGACCTCTTCAGTTAAAAAAATGCTTGCGAATTTGGGCAGTGATGATAGTATCCTTCCTGATACAAGTCTGAAACTGGGAAAAACAGAACCGTTCGGTTTTGAGATCGAAGGCTGTGCTGATTTTGAGGTCGAAGGAAGGTGTCGGAAGCCCGGACAGGCATCTGTTAAAATAGATATTCGGCTCCCGGCTTATGCAGAAGAAAAAGACCACATTATATGCAAGCTTTTAAATTACATCGGCTTTCCCGGATCAAGAAAGGAAATATCTCTGACCGGCAGTGTTGAAGCCGGCGTTGTCGGAAAAGAAGGAACAAATTACGGAAAAGTCAATCTTGAATTATATTACAAACCGCCGAAAATTCAGTCAGAAGTTCTTTTTTTCGGCTGGTAAGGGGAGTCCGAATCAACAATCGTTTATAAAAATGCAGTAGGTCGGGCAGAGCGCTAATCGCTGCGGGGTGCATACAGCGATTTGCATTCCGCTCTGCCCGCCCTGCGGGTATCTTATTCCATGGCAGCCATCAACAAAAAGATTGAGGAAAAAGGGGATTTTGAAATACTGCTGGGTTCAAGCCCCGATTGCGATTATGCCCTCACGGGTCTGGAAGATGTAATATCTCCGAAACATGCCGCACTGAAACGCGCAGGCGACAGGCTGTTTCTGAAAGACTTGAAATCTGATCAGGGAACTTTTATAAACGGCAGAAAGATCAGAAACAGATGGCATGAAATCACACTCAACGACAATGTGCTGCTGGGAAACATTCCGCTTGAAATCAAACCGAGAATCCTGCTCGGAAGAGACCGCGTGGGCTTGGAAGCCCGGCATCTTTTTTATGAAATCCCTGATCGAAGCAGAGGATGGTTCAAACCGTCTGATCTCAGCCCGGGCCGCAGAACGCTCACCGATGATGTCTCTGTCAGCGCGGAACCCGGAACGCTTACGGGCATCATGGGACCCAGCGGCGCCGGCAAAACGGTTCTGCTGAACCTGATGAGCGGACATCTGAAGCCTTATACGGGCAGCGTGACGGTCGGAGATTTCAATGTTCACAAAAGCTTCGGGCTTATCAAAGACATTATCGGCTATGTGCCGCAGGATGACACGCTGATTCCCGAACTGGAAGTCTCCCAGTCCCTTCACTACTGCCTCCGGCTGGGCTATCCGAATATGGAATCCGATGTCAGACAGACGCTGATCGAAGATGTCTTAATAGGCATGGGATTTACGGAAAACCGGCTGGATAAGCTTTTAAACACTCAAATCGGCTCTGCCGAACGGAGAGGTCTCAGCGGCGGCGAAAGAAAACGAGTCAATATCGCCCATGAACTGGTCAGAAATCCGTTGCTGCTTTTCATTGACGAACCCACTTCAGGCTTGTCCTCGGTGGATTCCGAACAGGTTGTCTCTCTGCTCAAAGATATTTGCAATGAAAAGAAAGTCACCATGCTGATGACGATCCATCAGCCGAGCCGGACGATTTTCAGAATGCTTGACAATCTCCTGCTGCTGAATGTCGGCGGAAAAGTGGCTTATTTCGGACCCGCTGCGGAGGTGGTCACTTATTTCCGCGCCTATTCGGAAGAACCCGCAGACGGCAATCCTGCCGAATATGTATTGCGGGTATTGGCAAATAAGAAATCATGGAAATCAGACCTTGAACCTGAAATGCTCTGGCAAAACCGACTGGAAAAGCATAAAGCGGAGTTGCCGGAGGAAAAAGAGGGAAAAAAAAGCAAAACCCCGCGTCAGAAAAAATATCATCTTTTCCATCAATTTTTCCTCCTGATGAGAAGAAATATCCGCATCAGGCTGTCAGACAAAGCAAGCCTTGCGCTGCTGTTATTTCAGTCGCTTATCATCGCTTCGCTGCTGCTGCTGACTTTCAAAGGATTTGAATCTGATTATATAAATTTTGACAGGTTTGCCAGAACATGGTTTCATTTTATAACAAAATATGAGCGGTCTGCGGAAAGGGAAGAAACCCTGTTTGCGGAGCCGGCATTCAGGGACAGTCTGAAGCTGGCAGAAGAAAACCGGACTTTGATCGGCGAACATTCAGCGCAGCGGAGGGCATCTGTCCTGTTTCTGCTGATTGCCGCGGCGATATGGTTCGGCGTGGTAAATGCTGCCCGTGAAATTGTGTCTGAAAAATCTGTTATGCAAAGAGAAACCAGAGCATTTCTGTGTATTTTTCCTTATTTGGCGGCAAAAGTTTTTATCCTTTCGATGATTGCTGTCATCCAAACCGGAATATTGCTGAGTATCGCCTGTTATCTGATTCCGCTTTCTGCGAGCAAATTTTTTCTGTTTTGGTCTTTGCTGACAGTCACTTCCATAGCAGGCTCATGTCTGAGTCTGTTCATTTCTTCGGCAGCAGAAACCGAGCAGTTTTCACTTATGGCAGTGCCGATTCTGATTATCCCGCAGCTTTTTCTCGGCGGACTCATCAGACCTTTCAAATTTTTTGCAGATACCCTTCATATCAGTGATTTTATTCTTCAGAAATGGGCGTTTAAAGCATTATTGGCTTTTGATTCAATGGGACAAAATATCCTTGTCCAAATGACGGATATGGATAACAGGGACCCGCTGAAATATATCACTTTTTCAGACCGGACGCTGGTTGACGTTTTTTTCGGAAATCCGTCTTCCTGTATTCTGCTGCCATGCAGTCTGTCCGAAAACAGCTATACAATGCTCATGATTTTTCTCCACGCGATGATTCCGCTGATGCTGACATATATATGGATGAGAAAAAAGTATGCTTGATAAAGGATGCTTGATAAATGCCGTATAATTTTGACCCGAATATCCGGCGACTGCCGGTCTATATGCTGATTGACTGCTCCGGTTCCATGAACGGAGACGCGATAGAGGCGGTGGGACAGGGCTTTAAAAATCTGACGACCATGCTCAACAATGATCCCACGACCTGTGATGTCGTATGGTTCAGCATTATTGTTTTTGACAGCACCGCCCGGCAGTTGTTTCCGCTCTGTCCCATCGGCGATTATAAAGAGCTGCCGCTGAAAGTCGGGGGCAGTTCCAATCTGGGGCGTGCGCTGCAATTTCTGAGCGACTGTGTTAAAGATGAAGTCAGAAAGCAGACGAAAGAAGAAAGAGGCGACTGGAAACCCTTAGTGTTTCTCATGTCGGACGGAAAGCCCACCGATGATTGGGAAAAAGTATGCAAAACAGCCGGTTCGGAAATCAACCTGATTGCCTGCGGCGTAGGGGCTGACGCGGCTGTCGGAAACCTGAAGAAAATAACTGAGCGGGTGGTGCTGATGAAAGACATGACGCAGGAGACGCTTGACCAGTTTATTGATTTTATACGTTCCCTGACGACCATGGCGAGCCAGCGAAGCGAAAATCAAAGCGACACATTGGGGGGTGTCGAACTCAAACAGAAAAAATACTCAAAGATTGTGCTTTCATAATGCAGTTTGTCAAAGCAGCATATAACAGTTTTCTGAGCAAAATCGTAAAAGATTCGCCCAGAAAATCAAAATGGGAGATCAGAGAACCCGAAGACCGTACTGATCCTGTTGAACATGAGGAATTTGTTCAAACCCGCCTGGGAGAGAAAGGACGGCTCGTCGCCGCGAGCATCAGAGGAAAAAGCCATGAGCATCACGGACACTGGCGGGAGGATGCCTTTTATTTTGACTGCGCCGGGGCTTTTACGATCATGGCTGCGGCTGACGGTGCGGGATCATGCGCGCTGTCACGCATCGGCGCAAAAATCGTCTCGCAGATTTCTGTCCTGTCCGCCAAAGATTACATCAACAGGTTTATGCCTGATCCGGTATCGCATATTTCGGAACAGACACGCTTTTCTCTGGAAGAATGTCTGAAAAACAGCGTATCCGCTTCAACTGCGGCTGTAAAGCGCGAAGCGGGGAGGCGGCAGACAGATACAGACTCGTTCTCTGCAACGCTGATATTGCTGCTTCATGCTTTTACAGGTTCGGAACATTTAATCGCGACCATACAGGTGGGAGACGGCGCCGCAGCGATATACACTTCGGCAAAAGAAGTTCTGATGCTCGGAAAAGCCGACTGCGGTGCATATTCGGGCGAGTCTGTGTTTATTCCATCGCTGAAAATAAGCGAGACTGTCGGGAGCAGAGTGAACATCCTCAGAACAACAGATGTAAAATATATTGCGATGATGACAGACGGCATCGCTGATGATTATTTTCCTCTGACGAAAGGTCTGAGGCATTTTTTCTGTCAAATGGAAACTGCTGTGTTAAACAGCAGAAATCCCCTGAACGCATTGAAAAAATGGATCAGATATGAAAAAATCGGAAGTTACGATGACAGAACATTGCTGATTCTGTCTTTTTGACAGATTAGGAGTTAGGCAGTTGCGATTCTCGTTCCCGCGTTCCGCGTGGGAACGCCCGCGCCGTAGAGACGCACGGCCGTGCGTCTCTACGGACGCGGAGCGTCCGGTCTGCCGGAGATTCAGACGGGTAAAAAAATAAGGTGATTTCCTTGACGATTGCGGAAGCCCAACTTTATAACGGACAGGTGATCCGGTATTTTCCTGACAAAAAACTGGGGGAAGGATCGGAAAAGGAATTCTTTGCCTCGGAAGATGAGAAATTTGTCATCGGATTCTATCTCAATGAAAACGAGGGGCATGACCCGGAAAGGCTCAAACGTCTCACCAGTATTATTGAAAAATACAATCCGACCCTTGATTCGGACAAGGGGGATTTCTGGAAAAAGCATTTCTGCTGGCCCTCGGCAATTGTTGTAAAACCCCGTGTGGGAATATTGTCGCCCAGATTTCCCGCTCAATATTACTTTTCCGACAGCAAAGGCGAAAAAAAAGGAACCTGGTTTTCAAAAGAAAGGCTGATTAAACGCCTGACAAAAGCGGAAAGAGGAGATTGGTTCAGCCGGTTTCAGATATGCAGACAATTAGCCCGCGCGGTGGGCAGAATGCACATAGCAGGGCTGGCGCATTCAGACCTGTCGGGCAACAATATTCTGATGTCGCCCTCAGACCGCGCCTGTATTCTGATTGACATTGACTCTCTTGTGGTGCCGGGTATTTATCCTTCCAAAGTTTTGGGGACCGGAGGATACATGGCGCCCGAGGTTGTGATGACGTCTCAACTGCCTTTGAAACATCCTGAGAAAAAACTGCCCAATATCAAAAGCGATCTTCATTCGCTGGCAGTCATTATTTATGAATTGCTCCTGCTTCGGCATCCCCTGCAAGGCAGAAGAATTTATTCCGAAGACGCTCAGAAAGACGACTTTCTCAGATTCGGAGAACAGGCTGTTTTTATCGAGCATCCGTCTGACAAATCTAATCGGGCAGATCACATGGATATTCCGATGGAAAGTCTGGGGCATCTGATGACGCCTCTTTTTCTGAAAGCATTCACAGAGGGGCTTCATCATCCCGACAGACGCCCGACAGCTTATGAATGGGAATCCGCCCTGAACTGTACGACAGATATGCTACATCCCTGTCGGGGACAGGAATGCCGGCATCAATGGTTTGTCTGCCGAAAAGGGAGTCCCTTGCAATGTCCTTTTTGCGGATGGAAACCCTCAGACCGTGTTCCTGTGATGCACCTGTTCCGAAAATATAAAAGCGGACAGTATGTTTCAGAAAGTCGCTATGTGACGATATGGGACAGGAAAAAACTTTACGCCCGACATGTCCGGTCAGATATTTCCGCGGACATGACAGATGAAACCGGATGTGAAGGCTCATTTGTGCTGGAAGGTCAAAACTGGACACTCAGAAACGAGAGCGGCGAAAACAGGATATGTTCGGTCTCGGAGCGAATCAAGCCGGGAAATTCGCTGAAAATTTCTGATAAAAAAACCTTACTGTTATCAAATCATCCGAAAGGCAGATTGGCGGTGTTTGAGTTTCTGCCCGTGAACGGTTAGATGATTCACTCATCTTACGCACACTCGTTACGAGGCTCTGCCTCCTAACGCAGAATATGAGGTTCTGCCTCTCAGCACACGGAAAACCCCGGCTGCGCCGGCGTCCGCCGTTGCGAGGCAGAGCCTCGCAACGAGATTGAGTGAAATATTACTTATCAAACTGTTATGCTGAGGAAAGAACATTGAACCTTCAGGAAAAAATAAACGGAACAGCGGAACACGGAACACTTGTTCTGGACTTTGATGAATACTTCGGTCAGATTGAAATCAACAAAGCAATAACGATTGACGGCAGAGGCAGCACCGTATGTGCGAAAAAGGGACCTGTCATCTGTATAAACTCGCAAGGCGTTGAATTGAGAAACCTGAGAGTGGAGGTTACATCAGATGAAGGGGCTGTTATTTGTATATCACAAGAAGTTGAAGTAAAAAAATCTCTTGCCCTGTGGGTCAGAGAGAATATCCGAGTAAAATTGGAAAATATTATTGTCAAAGGGAATGTCTCAGGTCTGATGATTGAAGACGGGAAATGGGAATATCCCGATGTGCTGCATCTCTGGCCCGTTGTTCCGAATAAAAAGAACTGCTTTGCCTTTGATATGAAGGTGCCGATTTCCTGTGTATTGGAGACAGATATTTCGGGTTTTAAAATTGTAAATCCCGGCATCAAAATTCCGGGACATAACCGCATTCAGATAGAAGTGGAACATCTGAAAGAAAACGCGATGCTTTTCGGGCAGATAGAAATCGTCTCCAACTATCTCAGGCGCATCATAGCTGTTTCAGGCGGATCATTCGGCATTCCGGCAAATCTTCCCAACCCGAATAAAAACAAACCGATTTTTATTGGAAAATGTCTTGAATCAAGGCAGACTGGTATCACAGAAAAGTTTTTCATTCAAAAGCTGGAACCCAAAAAAATCAAAAAAATTGCAATTGCTGCCGCTGTTTTTCTTTGTATTGCGGCGGCGGTGATCTTTGCGGTTTCATTTTTTAAGCCGGAGGACGGACTTAAACCCGCAACAACACTCAGCAGAATCGCCGACAGCTACACCGAAGGCGATACCGTAAATCTTACTGTGACTGCCAAAGATGACAAATGCGTAACAAAATTAGCCTTCAGAATAGAAAATTCATCTGTAAGTGAATCTTGGGATGTCAGGGGGCAGTCCGTATCCCAGGACTGCGCGTTCTCAACCGCGGGATGGATGCCGGGAACTTACACTTACGGTCTCAAAGCACAGGATGAGTCCGGAAATTCAGGCGAGTATTCAGGAACTTTTGTTGTCAAAGCCAAACCGGATATCCGCAAGCCGGAAGGAAAAATCATCGGGATTGGGAACAGTTACACGCAGGGAGATGTTATATCTTATACGATTCAGGGAAGCGACAACAAATCCCTCAAAAAAATGAGTTTCAGCGTCAAAGAGAATCCTTCGGCAGCAAAGGCGTGGAATGCAGGCGGTCTGTCCTCAAGTTACACCTCGTCTTTCCCGACCAAAGACTGGAAACCCGGGACTTATACCTGTTCGCTTATGATAGAAGACAGCGCGGGCAATTTTGAGGAATACAGCCAAAGTTTTCTCTTAAAAGAAGTGCAGTACGGAGAAATCAATATTTTTACAAGGCCGCCTGCGGAAATGTATGTTGACGGCAAATCTTTCGGCAGCACGCCGGTGTGGAAATTAAAGCTTCCGGCAGGAGAAAAGAGAATACGCTTTATCAATAAATCCAGAGGGATTGACGTTGAAAAAACCGTTGTTGTAAAACCGGATGAATTAGTTAAAGAAAGCTTCATACTCCAATGAAAATTCATTATTTGTCACGCGCACTGACAATTCTGATTTCAGTCTCAGCGATTCTTTTGTCTCAGGGAAGTTTTTTTGCACATACGATACATGGGGCAATAAAACTTTATCAGAACGCCGAGTTTGAAAAAGCGAAAAGCATTTTTGAAAAAGTAGCGGAACAGGATGGCAGCATCAAAAACCGCCAGACCGCTTTGGCTTATCTTGCATTGCTGCAAATGGCTGCCCAGCATCCGAAAGAAGCGGATAACTGTCTTTTCAAACTGCTGCTTTTGGATCCTTCTTTTGAAATAAAAACAATTGAAGACATGAGGACCGATGTCGCAGACCGCTTTGACAAGATAAAATCAGGAGATATTTTTAAGGCGATTCTGTTTTACCAACATGCTGATTTTGATAATGCAAAGAAAATTTTTGAACGACTGGCAAAGGCGGAAAATAAAACAGAAGAATGCCAAATCGCTTTGGCATATCTCGGTCTGATGGAAATCGCTCTGCGGAATCCCGAAGGAGCAGATATTTATTTTTCCAAACTTCTGGCTTTGAATCCTTCCTTTGAATTGAAGGACATCGGAGATGCAAATCAGGAAGTTAAAGAACGGTTCGAGCAGATAAAATCGGGAAAAAAGCCTAAAGCGAAAGCAACGCCCGTTCAGCCTGAAAAGGACACTGTTCCGCCTTCGGGAGAAATTACCGGAATTAAGGACAGTTATCATATCGGAAATACCGTATCTTATGAAATAAGCGGAAAAGACAATCAGCGTCTTAAACATATTGTTTTCAAAGTAAAAGAAAATTCCTCTGCAACAAAGACTTATGATGCGGACAATAAATCTGCCACTTATAAATCCTCCTTTTCTACCGAAGAGTGGAAAGCAGGAACTTACAATTACTCTCTTCTGATAACAGATGAAACAGACAATTCAAAAGAATACACCGGAAGTTTTGTTCTGACAGAAAAAGAGCCGGTTAAAGATACAGTCAAACCGACAGGAGAAATTATCGGAATAAAAGATAGTTACATACAAGGCGACACGGTAAAATACACCGCCGGCGCGGGCGATAACAAATCGCTTAAAAAAATGACCTTCAGGGTAAAAGACAATGCCTCGGTGACAAAAATTTGGAGCGCCGACAGAACTTCTGCCAGTTACGAATCTTATTTTTCAACCGCCGGCTGGGGACCGGGAACATATTATTATTCTCTTTTGATAGAAGATGATTCAGACAATTCCGAAAAAGTGACAGGGGAATTTGAGGTGACGCTGCCGCCTGAACATTCAGATAATCCCGAAGAATCCAAAGAAAAACCGGACACAGAGAAACCGAAAGGTGAACTTGTTGGAATTACAGATATTTATACACAGGGAGATACGGTAAATTATACGGTCCGTGCAACCGACAACAAGTCGCTCAAAGAAATGGCTTTCAAGGTGAAAGACAAAACTTCTGCGGCAAAAACATGGAAAGCTGCCGGTACTTCTGGGACTCAGAAGTCTTCTTTTTCTACAGCCCGCTGGTCCCCGGGAACATATCATTACACGCTTTCAATAGAAGACAATGCGGGCAATTCACAGGAGTATTCGGGAAATTTTGTTCTGAGAGAAAGGGGACAGGACAGAGATACAATTAAACCGACAGGAAAAATCAGCGGGATTAAGACCGGCTATACAGAAGGCGAAAAGGTCAATTATACTGTTGATGCGGCAGATAACAAATCTTTGAAAATAATGACTTTCAGCGTGAAAGAGAACCCATCCGTCACCAAAATATGGGTGACGGCGAATAGATCTGCAACGTATTCATCTTCTTTTTCAACACAGGGCTGGAGACCCGGAACGTATTCCTATGCGCTTCTGATAGAAGACGGAGCGGGCAATTCTCAGGAGTATTCAGGAAGTTTTGCACTGAGAGCAAGGGAACCGGACAGAGATAATATTAAGCCGACCGGAGAAATCGGCGGAATAAATAAAAAATACACCGAAGGAGACACCGTTCATTATACGGTCAGTGCAAGAGACAATAAGGCATTGAAACAGATTATTTTTGAGGCGGATAAAATCAAAGAAGAATGGGGTCTCAGCGGTCAGTCGGACAGCCGCATGTCCTTTTTCTCAACCCGTGGGTGGAAAGCGGGAAAATATGATTATTCTCTCCGTGTTTATGACAGTGAGGGCAATACCGAGCGATACAAGGGAAGTTTTGTGCTGGCAGCAAGAAACGCCAGACCTGAACATTCTGAAGCTTCACGCTCATCCGACGAACCGCAGCCGAAAGCGGATACAACCCGACCGAGCGCCACATTCGACAGAACTAAAGGCACTTATGAGCAGGGAGAGACCGTAACCCTTGTCATCCATGCAAGCGACAACGAATCTCTCAAAAGCATCAGTCTTTCTGTAGAAAATTCCTCTGTAAGACAATCATGGGATGTGAGCGGAACTTCGGCGCGGCAGGAGTATTCCTTTTCCACCAAAGACTGGAAACCCGGCGCTTACAACTATTCTATCAGGATAAAAGACAGAGCCGACAATTTTCAGGATTATGCCGGAAGATTTTTAGTCACAGTAACAGAGGCTTCTTTTGACAAACTCAGACGGCTGAACGAGCAACTATCTAAAACTTATGGACAATACACAAGGATCAAGGTACAGGAAGAACAGGGCGTCAATGCTGATAAGCAGCTTATCCCTGTTATCAGAAAGATTATCGAAATATTAAAGTTGCTGGAAGCTGCTTACAAAGAATTTCCGCCCACGCCTGAGATACGGCAAGGTATTCGTGACACTCAAAATGCGATTCAAAAGAAACAAGAGGAACTGAACAGTAAGACAAAATAGAAAAATA
>DZCT01000587.1 GCA_022736535.1 Desulfatirhabdium butyrativorans
GACTGGTGATGATGATCTGTTACAACGCCTTTCTCTGTATCGCATTGCGGTACCGCAGCTATATTTATTTTACAGCTTTTCTGATAAACATAGGCATGACGCAGATATGTTATGAAGGGTTTGCCGCTCAATATCTCGTGCCTGATTCAATGCTGTTCAACCGTTTTGCAGCCAATTTTTTTGCCGGGTTTCTTCCCATAACATCAATCTTATTCTTTATTGAATTTTTAAATACCCGCAGGAACACGCCTGTTTTACATATTGTCTTAACCGCAATGCTTGTTCTCAGAATGATGATGATTGTTCTGCTTCCGTTTATCAGTTTTACGGCATTTGCCAAATCAGGGCATATCCTGCGCGTCATACTGAACCCGATACTGTTATTGACGGCTTTTCTGGTATGGCGGAGAGGTTACAGACCCGCAGGTTATGTAACATTGGCATGGGCTGCCGTGATAATACCCAATTTCATGATGTCTCTTGTCCGGCTCGGAATGATTCCGAGCAATCTGTTTACCGAACACGGCTATCAGGCCGGAGCGCTGATGATGATAATACTCCTGTCTCTTGCGCTGGCTGACAGGATAAGTCTTATCAGAGAGGAAATGAAAAAAGCCGAAAAAAAATACCGTTCCCTGTTTGAAAATGCGGTTGAGGGGATTTTCCAGAGTGTTCCGGGCAAGGGTTATCTCAGCGTCAATTCTGCTTATGCAAAGATTTTCGGATATGATTCGCCTCAAGAGGTGCTGTCTTCTGTAAGCGATGTCGGAAAACAAATGTATGTCAATCCTGAAGATCGTGAAAAATTAGTTGAAATTATCAGACAAAACGGCAGGGCCGAAGGATTCGAGGCTCAGTTGTACCGCAAAGACAGAAGCGTGATATGGGTATCGGTTTATGCCCGCAACGTCTGCGATAATCAGGGGAATCTGCTTTATTATGAAGGCTCTTTTATTGATATTACAGATCGCAAACAGGCAGAGTTTGAACTGAGAAAACATCAGGAACATCTTGAAGAGCTTGTTAAGCAACGGACTGAACAGCTTACAGAGGCAAATGAGTATCTTGAAAATGTCATTGAAAATTCCGCAGATGTGATTGCAATGACGGACAGGCACGGAAAGTTTGTCAAATGGAACAAAACCGCGGCTGAAGTTTTCGGCTACAGTTTCGAGGAACTGAAAAACAAATCTGTTTTTGAAAT
Source organism: Desulfatirhabdium butyrativorans (assembly GCA_022736535.1). GTDB lineage: Bacteria > Desulfobacterota > Desulfobacteria > Desulfobacterales > JAIFKL01 > JAIFKL01. Next base: position 1,205 of record DZCT01000587.1, read on the forward strand.
TTATCCTGACAGAGAAGAACTTGAAGGAATGCTGACCCGTCTCCGGTATTCAGGTGTTATCCGAAGATATGAAATCAGAATGCAGAAAAAAGACGGAACCGTTTTCCCTGCTGAAAATTCCGTGAGCATATTGAAAAATGTATCAGGAGAGACTATCGGCAGTGTGGCGGTGGTAAGGAATGTCAGTGATCTGAAAAATGCGCTGACTGAAATCGAAGCGGCAAACAGAAAACTGAGTTCGGAAATCAGGGAACGCAGAAAAGCCGAAGCCGAACTCAGGCAGGCATATTCCTATCTTGAGAATGTCATTGAAAATTCACCGGACTGTATCTCTATCTCGGACAGGCAGGGAAAAGTCTTCAAATGGAACAGAATGGCATCGGAACTTTCCGGTTACAGTTTTGATGAAATCCGGAAAATATCCGTATATGATGTGTATGCAGACAGGGATGAGTTTGAAGCCGTAAAGAAAAAACTGCGGGAACAGGGTGTTGTCAGCAGGCATGAGATAAAAATGAGAAGAAAAGACGGAGCTGTGTTTCCGGTAGAAGCCTCGATTGCCGTGTTAAAAGATGAACATCGGAAACCCGTTGCAACGATTGCCATTGTCAGCGATCTGAGCGAAATCAAAAAAGCGCTGACAGAAGCCCGCATTGCCCGTGAAGCCGCAGAACAGGCGAATAAAAAGATCACGGACAGCATCAATTATGCAAAAATGATACAGCGGTCCCTGCTGGCAAATCTCGATGTGGTGAAAACTTATATTCCGAACAGTTTTTTTATCTGGGAGCCCAAGGACATTGTGGGCGGAGATATTTTTTTTACGGAAAAGCTCGAAGACGGCTTTATTGTTGCGGTTGCGGACTGCACCGGACACGGGGTCCCCGGGGCCTTTATGACCATGATCGCTGTTTCCGCTCTGAGACGGATTATCAAAGACGAGGAATGCCGTGATCCTGCGGAAATTCTGAAACGGCTGAATGTCATTGTCAAAACCACGCTTCATCAGGATAAAGTCTATGCGCTTTCAGATGACGGAATGGATGTGGGGATCGTCAGAATGGAAAATGTGAGCATAGAATCTCACGCATTCGGTTTTCAGTCTTCGGAGCTGATTTTTGCCGGTGCGAAAATTCCCCTGTATTATGTCCGCAGGGGCGAAATAAATGTCATCAAAGGCGACCGGGAAAGCATCGGCTACAGGCGCTCGGATGTGAATTTCAGTTTTACAAATTACAGGATTCATATTGAAAAAGGCATGAATTTCTATATGGCAAGCGACGGTTTCAGCGATCAGTTGGGCGGCGGAGAAAAACGCAGACGCTTCGGAACCGCCCGTTTCAGAAATCTGCTGAAAGAGAT
>DZCT01000588.1 GCA_022736535.1 Desulfatirhabdium butyrativorans
CATATTTGTAGCGAGGTAAAAAAAATGAAGACCAGAATCCTTATGTTTTATTTTTTCATTCTGTCGCTGATGACCGGCGCGGATGTTTTCGCCGCTGTTGATGTCACCTTGAAATCTGCCGATGATGTGGCGGTTCAGCATGATTTTGACCTTGACATTTATATGTCCGGCGATGACGAAGTGGCAATTTTTCGGATATATCTTGAATTTGATAACGCCGAAATACAAATCACCGGTTTTACAAGCCATGTAGGAGATGAACTGATCTCTCCCTCTGTGTCTGCCTGCAATGAAACCGGAGGTTTTGTTCTGCTGTATTCTTCCCCAAATCCTTTTACCCCCCTGCCTGAAAAGAAAGTGCTGACAATATCTTGCAAAACAATGAATGAAACCGGCGTTGCGGGTTTCAGATTTTTCGGACGCACTTATGTCAAAAGCAGCGGATTTCCTCCCGAAAGAGTTACCGGCGTTTTAACAGGTAAAGCCATTCGTATTGTTCCGCAGCCGCCCATGTATAAAATAACTGCGTCTGCGAGTCCTTCGGAAGGCGGAAGCATCAGCAATGCCGGTGAAAAATTTTATGAAGCGGGAGAAACGCCGGAATATGAGATAACGGTAAATGAAGGCTATGAAATTATAAGATTTACCGTGACTTCAGATTTGAATGCGAAACTGATTGATAATCTTTATAGCTTTTTGCCCATAGCAGAAGATGCCGTTATATCCGTATTTTTTGAGAAACTGCCTCTGCCGGTTATCAGCGCATCTGCAAGTCCGGCGGAGGGCGGGAAAATCGAGCCTTCGGGGAATGTGTCTGTGAATATCGGGGCGGATCAGACATTCAGCATCACGGCAAACGCCGGCTGGCGGGTTGAAAACGTGACGGTTGACGGAACTGCGGCGACTCCGGATTCGGACGGCACTTACACATTTGAAAACGTGGATAAAAATCATTCGATAGCGGCTGTTTTTGCGAAGGAAAGCATAGTCGTTCCGGCGGTTATCAATGCCTCGGCGACACCGGCTGAAGGCGGACAAATCGAGCCTTCGGGCAATGTGTCTGTGAGCATCGGTGCGGATCAGACTTTCAGCATCACGGCAAACCCGGGCTGGCGGACGGGACTTGTGATGGTTGACGGAAGCCCGGTGCCTTTAGCATCCGGCGAAATTTATAGGTTTAGCAATGTTGCCGGAGATCATTCTATATCGGTAGTTTTTACAAAAGAGGGGACGGTAATCATCGCTTCGGTAAGTCCGGAGGAAGGCGGGAAAATCGAGCCGTCAGGCAGGGTGTCATTGGATGACGGTACGATTCCGACCTTCCGTGTAACGGCAAACGCCGGTTGGCGGACCGAAAGCGTGACAGTTGACGGAAGTCCTGTGACTTTTAATTCTTCAGGCGGCATTTACACTTTCGGCTTTATCAGCGGCAATCATACGATAACGGCATATTTTGAAAAAGAAAGCCCGGTCGTTCCGGCGATTATCAGTGCTTCGGCGGCTCCGGCTGAAGGCGGACAAATCGAGCCTTCGGGCAATGTGTCTGTGAACATCGGAGCGGATCAGACGTTCAAAATTACGGCAAACGCAGGCTGGCGCATTGAAAGCCTGACAGTTGACGGAACTGCGGCGGTTTTGTCCTCGGACGGGATTTACACATTTGAAAACGTGGATAAAAATCATTCGATAGCAACGGTTTTTGCGAAAGAAAGTGCGCCTGTTCCGGCGGTTATCAATGCCTCGGCAACGCCGGCGGAAGGCGGTCGCATTGAGCCGTCAAGAGATGTTGTCGTAACCATCGGCACGGACCGGACTTTCACGGTGATACCGAATGACGGCTGGCGAATCGAAACGGTGACAGTGGACGGAATGCCTGTGACGTTAGATGCCGACAATACATATACCTTTAAAAATATACAGAAAAACCATATCATCAAGGCATTTTTCATTCAGAACGATGTGTTGCTACATACGATTACAGCCTCTGCAAGCCCGGCGGAGGGCGGCAGTATTGAGCCTTCCGGGAATGTCACGGTGGAAGACGGGAAAGATCAGATATTTCAAATCATTGTCAACACGGGCTGGGAATTTGTCGCAAAGGCGGACGGAAATCTCGTGCCGTTGGATTCAGACAGCACTTATACTTTTGAAAATGTTCATAAAAATTTTGTATTTACTGTAAGCTTTGTTAAGAAAGAAGAAAAGTTCCACAGCGCGGATTATGACAGGGATTTTCACATCGGGCTTAGGGAACTGATTCGGGTTTTACAGTTTTACGAGTTCGGAGGCTATCATTGCGATGCTGACACCGAGGACGGATATGCGCCTTTGGGCGACGGAAGCAACTGCGAGCCGCATGACTCGGACTATGACAATCCCGCGCTGCAAAGCTTTCAGAATTGGAAAATCGAGTTGGGCGAACTTCTGCGATTGGTTCAATTCTATAATTCAGACAGCGGATACCGCCCCGATCCGAGCGGAGAAGACGGGTTTGTTCTGGGAGATTAGTGCTTTGTCAGTTTCGTTTTGCAGGTTTTTAACCGCAAAGAACGCAGAGAAA
>DZCT01000589.1 GCA_022736535.1 Desulfatirhabdium butyrativorans
ATACAGGCAAATTTTAGCATACAGGCAAATGAAAAATACTTGCTAAAATTTCGCTACGCTCATTTCAGCACTCCGGAGCGATTCCGTTATCACAAACCGGCAGCCGGATGATCATGCTTGTGCCTTTGCCTTCCTCGCTGAAAGCACTGATGCTGCCGCCTAATGACTCGATAATCGTAAAACAAACCGAAAGCCCCAGCCCCGTGCCTTTGCCCGGGTCTTTTGTCGTGTAAAAAGGATCAAAAATATCGCTCAGATGCGCGGCGGGAATCCCGGGTCCGTTGTCCGTAAATTCCAGTTTCAGCATTGAGGAGACATTGTTATCTGACTCGATTTCACTTTTGATAACAAGCTTTCCGTCCCGCGTATCTCCGACAGAGCGAAGGGCATCCGTAGCATTTATCGCCAGATTCAGAAACACCTGCCGCAACTGATTGGAATCCGCCAGCACGGTATCTTTTTCCGCAGACAGTGAAAGCTCGATAGCGATGTTTGCAGTCAAAGGCTGAAACGAAAGCATGTCTGTCATATCTCGGAGGATGTTATGTACGGAAACAATTTTTGCGCCCCCCTCCGTTCCTGAATACGGAGACCTTGAAAAATCAAGGAGTTGTCGGATAATGGAACTGATTCGGCTGATTTCTTTTTCCGCACGGGTAATAAAGTCTGCTCTTTCTTCAAGCGTGATGTCTTCACGTCTGATCAGGTCAAGATAACCGGTGACAATCGCAATGGGATTTCCGATTTCATGGGCAATGCCCGCGGAAAGTCTGCCCACAGACGCCAATTTTTCCGCCCGGATCATCTCTGCCTGCGCCTGCTTCAGATCACGGTTTGCTTTTTCAAGAGACAGCACCGAGGACCGGAGCGCGGCTTTGTCCTCTGAAATACGCTTGACCATGCGGTTCAAAGCTTTTGACAATTGGCTGAATTCATTGTTTTCTTTTTCGGATACAAGGAAAATGTCACTGTCTTCCTGAAATTCCTCTGCACGTTTCAGAAGCTTATGAAGCGGCTTCACCGTTATTTTCGAGAGCCGGGAGACGCCGATCATTGTCAGCACAAGCGTATTGATGAACATATAGACAAAGAGAACCTGCTGGGCGCGTCTCAGCAGAATATAAATGCCTTCCAAACCCAGAATCACACCCGCGCCGCCTGCTTTTTCCTGTTTCAGGAACAAAGGCGAGGCCAATATCATATATTGACGCTGTTTCCAGAAAATACCCCATATTGTACCGAAAGAACGGCTCATTTTTTCTCCGGAACGGAGAGATTCCCGAATAAGCGCTTCGCATGAGATGATAAGTTCCTCATGCAAAGCGCAGCCGGCTCCGCCGAAATACAAAGGGTCATCGCTGTCCGGGGCGATAAATATGAGGCAGGAAATCCCCGCATCGCCGTATAACTCACGGAACAGACTGTTCACATTGTCTCTGACAGCGGAAATCGGAATTTGTTGTCGGGATTCGGAAATTGTTTTCAGGCTGTTCTGAACAGCAGACAGGAAAAGGTATCCCTTACGGACTTCGGAATCAAGCAGAATTTTCTGAACAGATATGACCATGACAAAAACAACAAGGATCATGGCGATTCCCAGCAGAATCGCTAACTGAACGGAAATCCTGATTTTTAATCCTAAGCTTTTGGTCATGGTGAAAAGGGGTAAGAGGTAAGAGGTAAGGGGTGAGCGGTTCACCGACCTCTTACCCCTTACCTCACACCTCTTACCTGTGAAATCAATCAATTGCCCATCGGAGCAACATGCTTCCCCATGCAAAGCCCGCGCCGAATGCCGAAAGCATGATCCAGTCCCCGGATTTCATCATTTTTTTCTGCCATGCCTCGGACATTGCGATAGGAATGGTCCCGGCAGTGGTATTTCCGTAATCCTCTATGTTCACCACCACCTGTTCGGGGGTCAGTTCCAGTTTTTTTGCCACCGAGTCAATGATTCTTGTGTTTGCCTGATGCGGAATGAGAAGATTGATATCCTTGCCTGTCAGATGGTTTTTTTTCATAATTTTTAAGGATATATCTGTCATGCCCATGATGGCGTTTTTGAAAACCGTTTTGCCGTCCTGATAAAGATAGTGCATCTTTTTGTCAACGGTTTCATGCGTGGCAGGATTCAGGCTCCCCCCGCCGGTCACATTGAGATATTCCCATCCCCAGCCTTCAAGGCGGAGAATAAAATCTTCGATGCCGGTGTCGTCTGTTTCCGACGGCTCCAGCAGCACAGCGCCCGCGCCGTCTCCGAAAATCACACAGGTGTTGCGATCCTGATAATTGAGAATCGCGCTCATTTTATCCGCGCCGATGACCAACACTTTCTGATGTTTTCCGGTTTCAATAAACTGAGTCCCGGTGGCAAGCGCGTATAAAAAACCTGTGCAGCCGCCGTTTAAGTCAAATCCCCAGCAGTTTTTGGCATTCAGTTCTTTCTGAACCAGCGCGGCAGTACTCGGCACCGGCATATCCGGCGTTACAGTGGCGACAATAATCAGGTCCAGTTCATCAGCAGAGATGCCTCTCTGTTCGAGAAGCATTTCCG
>DZCT01000590.1 GCA_022736535.1 Desulfatirhabdium butyrativorans
AACCCCGACATCATCCGGCAGGTGTTGGGGTTCGCAGGCTCACCCCAACCTACGGAATTGTCAACTTAATGCCATTGACGCTCCGCGTCCGTATTTCAACAAACTAAGTTTCTTAAAGAAACTTAGTTTGTAAAGGCGACCTCCGGGACGTTCCCACGCGGAGCGTGGGAACGAGCCATTTTAATTAAATCAGACAATTAAATCAGACAATTAAATCAGGCAACTGCGTAACTCGTAATTTTTATAAAAAAGTTTTTTTCCTCTGCGTTCTCCGCGTGCTTTGCGAGAGATAAAAAATTCAGCCGCTTATTTCCGATAAAGTCTGATGAGGAGTTACGCAGTCTGTCGGCTCTGTTTTTTCATCAACTGCTTACATCTTGAAAATATTACAAAATATGTCTATCCGTGAAGAATTTGAAAAACGTGAAAAAAGTTTTATGTCTCCTTTCGGCTGTCTGAGTTCCGAATCCCGGGGCAGAAAGAAAGCTGAAAAAATATGTCCCATCCGAACCGCGTTCCAGTTGGACAGGGAGAGAATCGTTTATTCAAATGCTTTCAGACGCCTGAAACGCAAAACGCAGGTTTTTCTCTCGCCTCTGGGCGATCATTACCGGACCCGCCTGACGCATACGCTGGAAGTGGCGCAGATCGCCAGAAGCGTTGTGAGAGCCATGCGTCTCAATGAGGATTTGGCTGAAGCCATCGCGCTGGGACATGACCTCGGACATACGCCTTTCGGACACAGCGGCGAAACCGCGCTGAAAGAAATCTTTTCACCGAGTTTTTCTCACAATGAGCAAAGTCTGCGCGTGGTGGATGTGCTGGAGCGGAAGGGAAAAGGCTTAAATCTCACTTACGAAGTTCGTGACGGAATTTTGAAGCATTCCAAAGGCTACGGCAAGATTATTCCCGATGATCCTGAAGAATTGCCCTGTACGGCTGAGGGAAGGATTGTGAGAATTGCGGATATAATGGCATATCTGAATCATGACTTGGACGACGCGATCCGGAGCGGTGTGATCCGCGCCAATCAGGTCCCGGACACCTGTGTTAAAATACTGGGAAAAACCCATTCGGAGCGCGCCCGGAACATGATAAAAGACCTTGTTTTTTCAACTCAGATGAAAGGCGGCGAGCTTTGCCTGAATATGAGCGACGAAGTGTATGCCGCCATGACGCTGCTGAGACAGTTTCTTTATGAAAATGTCTATCGCTCGCCGCAGGTGCATAAGGAATTTATAAAAGCCAAAAATATATTGACAGAACTTTACACTTATTTTCTGAACAATCCTGCGAAACTGAGAAAAGGACTCAGCGATATGGAGATGAAAACATTCAATGATAACAGTGAATCGAGTCCGAGAATCGTCTGCGATTTTATTGCCAGCATGACAGACCGCTACGCATTGGATATTTATTCCAAAATTTTTTTCCCTTCGCCGTTAGTGTGAAAAATCTTGCCCTTGAGGTTCGAGGTTCGGGGTGAGGGGTTCGGGGTTTTCCCTCCGACCTCTCACCTCGAACCTCTCACCTCGAACCCCCTCAAGGGAGCTTTCCGAACATGGCTTTCACCTCGTCTGTATAAGTACCGTCTTGATTATAAATCATCAGCGGCGGCGCGATCTTTACGCCCGGACGCCCGCCCCGGACGCCTTGCGCCAGAATCAGCTTGGCATCTGTGTCCGCCTCGGAATGGATCATTCGCAGAAATTTCGGCTCAATATCCGCAGAACGCATAAGCGTCAGCATGTCGGTCATGCGCTCTGCCGGGTAAATCACGAGAAATTTTCCCGAAATGCACAGGACACGCCGCGCGGTTTCAAGCACATCGGAAAGCGATGCTTTGATTTCATGCCGTGCAGCGGCGCGCTCCTGATTCGGATTTATCCTGCCGGAGCAGACTTTACGATACGGCGGATTGCTCACCGCCATGTTTACCGGACCCGGAATCATGCCGCATTTCAGCGTTTTCATATCTTGGCGCAGAATGACGATGCGCTCTTCCATGCGGTTTGACTTCACATTCAGCGACGCGAGATCGGCAAGATTCTCCTGAATTTCAATGCCGTAAATGCGGATATTCGGGTGACGAAAGGCAAGCATCAGGGGGATGATGCCGCAGCCGGTTCCCAGGTCCAGCACGGTATCTCCGGCACACGGCTCGGCATGGGAGGCTATGATAACCGCGTCAATGGAAAAACGGTATCCGTCCCGGCTTTGCCGAATCTGAATACGCCCGTTACAGAAACTGTCTGTTGTGAATCCCTCATTCATCAGGCATGTTCTCTTTTTCCGCAACATCTCCGATTTTGAATTTCATCTCCTCTCCCACTCTGAATTTTATATCTTCTATCAGGTTTTTTCCCAGCGCATGATTCAGTTTTGCGATCATGTCTTTTTTTAAAAAAAAATGAAATTGGTGCATCCACGAGGAATCAGAGACTTCGACGAGAAGAATTCTGCCTTTAAACGCTTCCGGCTGTGCATGTTTTGCATTATTTTCTCCGACAACATCATCCCATATCTTCCAGATTTTGATGAGC
>DZCT01000121.1 GCA_022736535.1 Desulfatirhabdium butyrativorans
ATTCTGAACGAAGCAATTGTCATTCTGAACGAAGCAATTGTCATTCTGAACGAAGCAATTGTCATTCTGAACGAAGTGAAGAATCTCATGTTCCGAGACTGAGACCCTTCGCTCCGCTCAGGTTGACAGGGGGAACTCAGGGTGACATTCGCCGCGCTCAGAATGACACGGGGAAGGCAGAATGACAGCGACCGGATTCGTCGCCGCTTCTGCATCAGAAGCCTGAAAAACAAACTGATGATTAGAACAAACCGCTGACTTTGCCGGTCTTGGTATCCACATCAATTCTTCTGAAAGCCGGGTTGGAGCTGGTGCCGGGCATCAGGCTGATGGTGCCTGCACACGGACAGAGGAATTTCGCGCCGGAGTAAATGAGTACGTCACGGATCGGCAGAGTCCAGCCCTTGGGAACGCCCTTCAATACCGGATCATGGGTCAGGCTCAGGTGAGTCTTGACCATCATTGTTGCATAATCTGCATATTTCGGATCGTTTTCAAGCATCTTTGCCTTTGATTCCGCTTCGGGAGACCAGGACACGCCGTCTGCGCCGTAAACTTCTTTGGCGATCTTTGCCACGCGGTCACGCAGTTTCGTTTCCAGCGGATAGAGGAATCTGAACTCATTCTTTTCGTTGCATGCGTCAATAACCGCATCTGCCAGTTCCAATGCGCCCTGACCGCCCTTTGCCCAATGTTCGGACTTGGCGCAGCGTGCGCCGGCAGCTTCGGCAGCTTTTCTCACAACCGCGATTTCAGCAGCGGTATCCGTATGGAAACAGTTGACGCAGACCACCGGGTTGATGCCGGATTTGCGGATCACGTTGATCAGGTGGACCATGTTTTCGCAGCCTTTTTCGACAAGTGCCACGTTTTCTTTGGTGTAGGCATCGGGCAGAGCAATACCGGCAACGACTTTGGGCCCGCCGCCGTGCATCTTGAGGGCGCGGATGGTGGTGGTCAGAATGGAAACATGGGGTTTGAGTCCGCTGTAACGGCATTTGACGTTCCAGAATTTCTCAAATCCGATGTCTGCGGCAAAACCGGACTCGGTGACATGATAATCGAACATTTTCAGACCGATGCGGTCTGCAATAATGGAAGACTGACCCACAGCGATATTGGCAAAAGGACCGGCATGAACCAGAACCGGCTGATATTCGGCTGAACTCATCAGGGTCGGGTTGATGGTGTTCCGCATAAACGCTGTCATCGCATTGCCGACTTCCAGATCGCCGGTGGTCACGGGCTTGCCGCTCTTATCAAAGGCAACGGTGATTTCGTTGAGGCGTTTTTTCAGATCTGCCAGATCATTGATAATCGCAAGGATCGCCATACATTCGGAACCGACCGCGATGCCGAATTTGGACTGCATGGTGAAACCGTCGGTGCGTCCGCCGAGACCGATAACGATGTTTCTCATTGCCTGAGCGCAGAAATCCATGATCCAGCCCATTTCCACGCGGGTGGGATCAATGTCTAAACGGCGCATTTTGGTCAGACGGGCAAGCTGTTCGTCATTATAATTCCGCTCATGCTGCATCCGGGAGGTCATTGCCACCATCGCGAGGTTGTGAGCGTTCATAATGTCGTTGATGTCGCCGGTGAGACCCAGAGAAAACTCGGTCATGGGAATCAGAAGCGCATTGCCGCCGCCTGCTGCGGTTCCTTTGACGTTCATCGTGGGACCGCCCGAAGGCTGACGAAGCGCGCCGCCGACGTTTTTGCCGCGGGCACCCAAGCCTTCGATCAGACCCAGAGAAGTCGTGCTTTTGCCTTCGCCCAGCGGGGTCGGGGTAATGGCGGTGACTTCGATATATTTTCCGTCCGGTCTGTTTTTCAGGCGTTCACTGATTTTCAGAAAATCAAGTTTCGCAAGTCTTCCCATGGGAAGCATTTCATCTTTTTCAAGACCCAGTTTTTCTCTCCACTGTTCCGGGGTAGGCATCTTCAATTCTGCTGCTTCGGAAATCTGCCAATCGGCCATTTTGGTTGCATCGTAAGCCATTCAATTCTCCTTTTTAGCTTGATAAGTTAATAGATTATCAGGTTATTGCTGTTTTTATCATCAGGCTTTCAGGCTCTCCGCCCTGTATTTATCCCTTTAAGGCATTCTATTAATATGAAATATTGTTCTATATCATGTGTAAGTTTATTTGGCAAGCATTATGTTGATTTTTTCATTTTTTTTTATAAACAGGAGTTACGCAACAGATGAAACAATCAGAAGCCTCGCGTGAGCAGAGACGCAGAATTTTTCCTCTCTGCGCTCCTCCGAGCCGACTGCGTAACTCCTGTCAGCACTCCGGATGGTCATTCTGAGCGTATGTCTTGTCATTTCGACCGAAGGGAGAAATCTTTGCGTCCGATGATAAGATTTCTCGCTACGCTCGAAATGACGGAAGCCGATCCGGAGCGCGTGAAATTTCAGCACTGCCCGCAGTAAAGCGAGTTTATCTGTTTTCAGCCGGGGCGCTCTGCGATTCCGGATTTCCGTAGGGGCGCGGCTTACGCCGGCGTCGCCCCTACTTTTTTTTAACAGATAAAAATTTCAACCGGCACACGGGAAATCAGCCGGGCGCCGGTTTCCGTGACCTGAAAAACGCTCTCCACCCCTGCGGAAAATTCATTTTCAAAAACCATCTTCGGTTCAAGCGCAAAGGTCATTCCCGCTTCGAGACGGTCTTTTTTTCCGGCAGCGATAATCGGCGTTTCAATGAGTTCCACGCCGATGCCGTGACCGATAAACGTCACTTTATATCCGGGCGGTCCCAGAAACTGCTCGGCATATCCCAAAGTCTCGGCTTTGCCGACTGCAAACTGCACCAGTTCGTCAAGACTCACGCCCGGCTTTGCCTTATCCAGCACGGCATTGTGAATCTCGATGACCGCTTCAGATGCCCGCATCGCTTTTTCAGGCATTTTTCCGATTGCAAACATGCGGGTTTCATCCGCATGATAGCCGTTGAACACCCAGCCCACATCAATCATAACCGGCTCGTTTGATTCTATTTTCTTGGCTCCTGCGCCGCAGGGAAAGGCTGCCGACGTGCCTTCGCCGCTGGCAGGCGAATCCAAAACGCCCACCATGCCCCCGCTTTTGCCGCTCAGGACATGCCAGGGATAGCCTTCGGTCTGATAATCTCTCACCCGAAGCTGCGCGCCGTGTCCCCTTTTTCTGGCAAAAGCTTCAAACATGCCGGAAAGTTCCATTTCCGTATAACCGGGGCGGATGTGATTTCGGATATATTCAAAAGTCTCTGCGGAAAGTTCGGCGGTCTTTTCCATCTGCCGGATTTCCCAGTCCGATTTGATCATCCGCACCTTGTGAATCAGGGGCGACGCGTCCACGCAGTCTGTATCCGGAAACAGTTGACGGTAAAAATTGAATTCTCTGACCGGCATCACGTCAAACTCAAAACCTATGCTGCCGGGCAGCTTTCCGTAAACATCAGAAATGCGGAGCGGCAGATCTTTTACGGATTTGATTTCAATGATCCGGCGGACAGACGATTCACCCAAAGCTCTGGGCATATATTTTCTGATAAGCAGAAGCGGTTCGCCTTCTGCGGGAATGTAAAGATTTCCGTTCTGAGCCGTTCCTGAAAAATAGAACAGATCCACCCGCTGGACAATCAGCGCGGCGGCGATGTCTTTTGCCTGCATTTCTTTCTGAATGCCTTTGATTCGCCGGGCGATTTCATCGGCAGGAATCTTGAATGGCTGCTGCATTTTTTTACCTCTTTTGAATTAAATATCGGAACACGAAATTTCAATGTGTATGATTTTCTCTATATACACAAGTCTTTCTTGACATACAAGCCCTACTTTACTATATTGATTTATCTTATAGTTTATGCAGCTGGTACGGATTCGGTGCTGCTTTTTTTGCCACAGACGCACACAGACAGACACAGACAGAAAAAAAAACCGAAATGTTTTGTCTGCTTTGTCTGTGTATGTCTGTGTGCGTCTGTGGCTTATAATATTAAGCCGCCGCAGACGGGCACAGACATACATCTGATACCGGAATACAGCATACATGCAGAAAATATGCCGTAAAAACCCCGAAAGCGGATTACAATATATATAATATTTAACATGATTACTTGAAAGAAGACCATAATGACTTCAGCCGCCCTCTCCCGCAAAAATCCGTATATCGGTCCCCGCCCGTATAAATACGGCGAAAATCTTTACGGCAGGGAAAAAGAAACGACAGACCTCCTGGATCTGCTCATTGCCGAGCGCATTGTGATGCTCTATTCTCCATCCGGCGCGGGCAAATCCTCTTTGCTGAAAGCCGCCCTGATCCCCGCGCTTGAAAAAGAAGAATTTTGCGTCCTGCCCGTCATGCGCGTCAGTCTTGATCCGCCCCCGGGATTTCAACTGCCTCCCGAAACCAATCCTTATATTTTCAGCCTGCTCCTGTCGCTTGAAGAAGCCCTGCCTCCGGATCAGCTTATGTCTTTGGATGTTCTGACTGGTCTGAGTTTGGACAGCTATCTGAAAAAACGCCAGCAGAATACAGGAAACTCGGACAGTACAGTTTTAATTTTCGATCAGTTTGAAGAAATACTGACCTGCGATTTCACAAACACTCAGGCAAAAACAGCGTTTTTCGCGCAGGTCGGCGCCGCGCTCCGTTCCCGTGAACGCTGGGCGGTTTTTGCGCTGAGGGAAGACTTTACTGCGGGTCTGGACCCTTATCTGCGCGCCGTTCCCACCCGGCTCAGAAACACCTTCCGTTTAGACCTGCTGGGAGAATCCGCTGCAAAAGAAGCGATGCAGAAACCCGCGCAGGAAGCCGGCGTCGTGTTCAGCGATGAGGCTGCCGCAAAATTGATCGCGGATCTGCGGAAAGTGCGGATTCAGCAGATCGGGGGCGGATTCAGAGAACAGCCCGGGGCTTATGTGGAGCCGGTGCAGTTGCAGGTGGTCTGCCGGAGCCTGTGGGAAAATCTGCCGGATAATGACAATCATATCAATGAAGCGGATGTCGAGAAAATCGGCAATGTGGACGAAGCGCTGGCAAATTACTATGCAGACCGGGTGAAAGCCATTGCCGCGGAAACCGCTGTCAGCGAGCGGGCAATCCGTGAATGGTTTGACACGCAGCTCATCACCGAACAGGGCATCCGGGGACAGGTGCTGAATGAAAGTTCTCAGCATACCGGGATCGGCGCACGGACCATCCACGCGCTGGCAGGCGCGCATCTGATCCGGGCAGAAGAACGCCGGGGCGCGGTCTGGTTTGAGCTTGCCCATGACCGCCTGATACGCCCCGTAAAAGAAAACAATGCCGCGTGGCGTGAGGCAAATCTGAGTATGCTCCAACGTCAGGCTGAACTCTGGGAAAAACAGTCCCGCCCCGACGGTCTGCTCTTTCGGGGGCAGACGCTCCGGCAGGCTGTGGCATGGTCTGAAACCTGTCAGGAGGGCATGACATCTGCGGAATGCGATTTTCTCGACAAATCGCTGGACGAGGAAGCGGCTGCCAGACAGAAACGGCGATGGAACCGCCTGTTCAACATCATGTCTGTTGCCTTCATCATACTGGGCATTGTCGCCGCGCTGTTTGCGGTGCGGTTTCAGGGAGCCAAAAAAGTCGCACAGCAGCAGCGTGAAATTGCGGAAGAAAAAACAAGGGAAGCCAGTTGCAATCTTGCCAAAATATATGAGGAAAGAGCCGTCGCCGCGATGAATGAAAAACCCCCTGATTTTCAGAAAGCATGGCTCTATGTTCTTGAGGCATTGAATCAGGATATTGCGCCGGACAGACAGTTGCCCATTTCGCTGGGGCTACTGTCGCAGTCTGAAATTCATTACGGGGTCACGGGCAGACAGTTGTGGATGTCGCCCTCCGCATTCATCGGAAACAGGGCGGTATTCAGTGCGGACGGCGCCCGTGCTGCCACCGCTTCTGATGACAATTATATGCAGATATGGGATATGAAAACCGGAAAAGAAATTTTTCTGCTCGCGGGACATACCTCTCCGGTCACAAGCCTCAGTTTCAGCCCGAACGGCAAATACATCGCTTCGGGATCAGAGGACAAGACCGTGAGGATATGGGATATGAAGAGCGGAAATCCGCTCCTGATTCTGACAGGGCATTCAGCCGGCGTCAGAAGCGTCTGTTTCAGTTCCGACAGTTCCCGGCTGGCGTCCGCATCTGAGGACAGTACCGTAAAAATATGGGAAACAGGCAGCGGAGAACCGAGTTTCACCCTGGAGGGTCATTCGGACATTGTGAACAGCGTCTGCTTCAGCCCGGACACGAACAGCAGATATGTCGCATCAGCCTCGGATGACGGGACCCTGCGCGTCTGGGACCTGTGGAATGCTGAGAGCAATCATGCAAACGGTGGGCAGCAAGCTGCCCACCCTACGCTGGAGGGGCATTCGGGTCCGGTCAGTAGCGTGTGCTTCACTCCGGACGGAAAGCGGATGGTTTCAGGCTCAGATGACGGGTCCCTGCGTTTATGGGACAAAGATGCCGGCGCTTTGCTTTTCACGCTGACCGGACATTCGGATGCGGTCAGAGCTGTCAGTTTCAGTCCGGACGGCAGACGGATGGCATCGGCTTCAGATGATAAAACCCTTCGGCTCTGGGATGCCGATTCCGGAAAAGAACTTCGCACGCTGACCGGACATTCGGACGCGGTCAGCAGCATCTCTTTTCATCCGAACAGCCGTCAGATACTTTCCGCGTCTCTTGACAATACGATCAAAATCCGGGATACGGAGACCGGCAAAACCCTGCTGTCGCCGGCCGGTCATTCCAATATCGTTTACAGTGTCAGTTTCAGCCCGGAGGGCGACAGGATTGTATCCGGCGCCGGGGATAACACGCTGAAAATCTGGGACGCGGAGACCGGCGCGCAACTGATGACCCTTATCGGCCATTCGGATCGGGTCAGAGCCGCTGTTTTCAGTCCGGATGGCGCGCAGATCGCTTCTGCCTCGGAAGACGCTTCGCTAAAGCTGTGGGATGCGGATTCCGGAAAAGAAATTCTCACGCTGGCAGCCCATTCGGATGCGGTCAGCAGCGTGTGTTTCAGCCCGGACGGCACGCGGCTTGCGTCCGCGTCTTCGGATAAGACCGTGCGGCTCTGGGACGCGGATACCGGCGTTCTGATTCGCACGATGACCGGACATTCGGGCGGCGTCTCCGGCGTCTGTTTCAGTCCGGACGGCAGACGCATCGTCTCCTCGTCCAATGATAACACCCTGAAGTTCTGGGATGCGGAAACCGGCGCAGTTCTTTTTACCCTGAGCGGACATTCGGGATCCGTCAGGAGCGTGTGTTTCAGTCCGGACGGCACCCGCATCGCCTCCGCGTCGGAAGACAGCACCGTGCAGATATGGGATGCGGCGAGCGGCAGTTCCCTTCTCGCCCTGAAAGAATATTCAGGCTGGGCATTCTCTGTCGCTTTCAGCCCTGACAGCGCCCGGATTGCGGTCGCATCATCTGACAAGACGGTCCGGATTCGGGATGCGGAGACCGGCGATCTGCTTTTCACCCTGAACGGACATTCGGACGGGGTGAGAAACGCTGTTTTCAGTCCCGACGGCAAACGGATTGTTTCAGCGTCTTCAGACAGGACCATCCGCGTCTGGGATGCGGAACCGGCTGTTCAGCGATTCGTGCTGACCGGACATCCGGAGTGGATATCGGGCATAAATTTCAGTTCTGACAGCAGACGCCTGATTTTCGGATATAACGACACGGTACAGATATGGGATACCGGCACCGGCACCCCGCTGATGACGCTGGAAGGACATTCAGGATGGGTCGGGGGTGTTGCTTTCAGTCCCGACGGTCTTCGCGTCGCTTCGGCATCAAAAGATAAAACCCTGCGCGTGTGGGATGCCGGAACCGGCGAAACACTTTTCAAGCTGACCGGACATTCGGACTGGGTTCAAAGCGTGTGTTTCAGCCCGGACAGCAGGCATATCGCTTCCGCGTCCTATGATAAGACAATATGCCTGTGGAATGCCGATACCGGCGCTCGTGTTCTCACGCTGACAGGGCATTCCGACAGCGTTGTCAAGGTCTGTTTCAGTCCTGACGGCGCACAGTTGGCTTCCGCTTCAAGAGATAAAACAGTTCGGCTGTGGGATGCCCGCGAGGGCAGAGCGCTTTCCGTACTGGAAGGACATTCGGAAGAAGTCAGAAGCGTGAGTTTCAGTCCCGACGGCAGGCTTCTGGCATCCGCGTCTGATGACAGGACCGTGCGCCTGTGGGAGGCTGAAACCGGCAAACATAAGCTGACGCTCAACGGGCATTCCAATTGGATCGAAAGCATCAGTTTCAGCCCTGACAGCAGGTATATTGCATCTGCATCTTATGACAAAACGGTTCGGGTATGGGATGTGAAAAGCGGGCACCTGCTCGTCACGCTGACCGGCTATTCCAACTGGGTCACAGGCGTCAGTTTCAGTCCTGACGGCAGATACCTGTGTTCGACATCTTTAGACAATGCCTTGCGGATGTGGGAACTGGATCTGACCGAATCCTACCTGAAATCAGGAAGAAAGTCCCCGGATTTCAAAGCGGTCTGTCAGTATTCTTTTGAACTGTTTCCTTACAGAAAAGAAGGGGTAACAGTAAGTTATGAGGGATATCGGGTCCGGCGTCTGCCGGTTCCCGGCATTCGGGCACCCTGGTATTACGGTTATCCGAGACCGGCAGACAAAAATCCTGTCAGATGGATACTGGATGCCTTCGGCAAGGTTCGAGGTAAGGGGTGAGAGGTAAGAGGCAAATCCCTCACCCCGAACCCCATACCTCATACCCCTTACCTCGAACCTTGCCGAAGGCCGAAGGACAAAACTGATGTATGATGAATCGTTGCTCGAAGAACGTGTGGACAGGTTGGAGACAATTCTCGGACAGTTTATTGTTCAGACGAATGTTTCGTTAAACAGACTCAGCCGGGAAATGCAGGATTTCAAAAAGGAAATGCGTGAGGACCGCCGGGCTGTGAACAAACAGTGGGGCGAACTGGCAAACAAGATGGGAACAATTGTTGAGGATATTGTGGCGCCTGCGGTGCGTCCGGCTGTCAGAAAATATTTCGGCTGCGAGACATCAGACTTTATGATCAGCCGCAGGCGGAAGGACAAATCGCTGAATCTGACCGGCGAATTTGATGTCATTGCCGTAAGTGAAGACAAAGTTTTTGTCGTGGAAACCAAAAGTTCGCCCAATGAGGAATACCTGCATAAGTTTATTGACAAGATAGAAGTTTTCAAACGCCTGTTTCCCGAATACGGCGACAAAGAGATTGTGCCGATATTTGCCTCTCTGCGTTTCGACGAAGAACTGATACGCGCGCTCTGCGGGCAAATACAACTGGAAACACAGAATATTTGCCTCTCTGCGTTTCGACGAAGAACTGATACCGCTCGCCAGCAGTAAAAATGTTTATGTTCTGGCTTACCGGGAATGGGATGATATGGATATTCTGAATTTTGAAGCAGTGAAAGCGGAAAAATAAAAAGGTAGCGGAAATAAGCGGCTGAGTTTCTCGCGTCTATTCTTAGCCGGGCCGCAAAGCTGTCGGAATGTCATTTCGGGCGTTCGGAATGTCATTTCGAGCGCAACGAGAAATCTTTCTTTCTTTGCGCTCTCTGCGCCGAGGCTGAGAACAGATGCGAGAACCTTTTTCTATTTCCGATAAAGTCTGTTGATTCGGGAGGCATTTTCAACACAAAACATTGTCATTTTAACATGCAAAGGAGAACATTAATGTCAGAGGACATGGAAGGTCAGGAACTCCTTTATTTCAACGGCATAGACGGCGCGACCGGCGACTACAGTATGCCGCCCATGAGCAGCGGGAAATTGGCAGGATTTATCACCGGCGAAGAAAAGCCTGAAAATTTGGATGAGTTGAAATTCAGGCATACGCAGGGAGCGCATTACGGGCTTGCCGAGGGCGTCAATCCCAAGAATCTGGCGGAATCCGGCTGGGGAATTATCTTCACTCATGATGCGTATCCCGCTGTAAAGGAGGCATTAAGCGAACTGATTGCTTTGCGGAAAGAGCAGGCAGGAGAGCGGTTCAGGATTTATGAAAAAGGCGATGGCTATCGCCCCGGTGAGACAAAGCCCAAGTTTCTTGCCCGTCACAATGTCTCTCCGGGTCCCGTGGATCCGGAGCGGATGCCGTATTATCTCCTGATTGTAGGAAGTCCTGCGGCAATTCCTTATGAATTTCAGTATCAGTTGGATGTGCAGTTTGCAGTGGGCAGAATTTATTTTGATAAGATTCAGGATTATGCGAATTACGCTGCCGGTGTGAAAGCAGCGGAAAGCGGAAAAATACGTCTGCCTCGCGAGATGAGTTTCTTCGGCGTGGCAAATGCGGATGACAAGGCAACGAATTTAAGCAGCGAATATCTCGTAAAACCCTTGTTCGAGCGTCTGAGCAAAGACCAGCCGGACTGGCGTTTCAAGACCTTTCTGAAGGATCAGACAGGCAAAAGTCAGATGAGCCGCCTGCTCGGCGGAGACCTGACGCCGGCGCTGCTTTTCACGGCAAGCCACGGCATGTCTTTTCCCCTGAATGACTCGCGCCAGATCCCGCATCAGGGCGCGCTGCTGTGTCAGAACTGGCCCGGGCCTCTGCAATGGAAAGGCAGGGGCGCAATTCCCCAGGATTTTTACTTTGCAGGCGATGATTTGACTCGTGAGGCAAATCTGCTGGGGCTGATTGCTTTTTGTTTTGCCTGTTACGGCGCGGGAACGCCCTTGAACGATGAGTTTTCCAAGCAGGCATTCAAAAAGCGTGAGGCAATTGCGCCTTATCCGTTTTTAGCCGGGTTGCCGACAAAAATGCTGAGTCATTCCAAAGGCAGCGCGCTGGCGGTGGTCGGGCATGTGGAACGGGCATGGGGATATTCTTTTGCCTGGCCCGGGGTTGAGCCTCAGACAACGGTGTTTGAAAGCACGCTGAAGCGTCTGCTGGAAGGGCATCCGGTCGGTTCTGCCTTTGAATTTTTCGATGACCGCTACGCGGAACTGGCTTCGGATCTGAGCCTTGAACTTGAGGAAATCGAATACGGAAAAAAGCCGAATCCTTATGAACTCGCGGGCATGTGGACCGCCAACAACGATGCCCGCAGTTATGTGATTCTCGGCGATCCGGCAGTGCGGCTGCCGGTAGTTGCAGGAGACAAAAGCCCTGCCGGGCGGCCTGTGATAGAAGTGCAGGAAAGACCTGAGACAAGTGAACAGCCGATTTTGCTGGAAGAGAAGGCTGATGCTCCGGTATCTGAGACATCGGGGCAGGAGATTCCTTCTCCTCCTTTCCGTGAGGAGACATCTCAGGCAGAGACATCTCAAGCGGAAATAGCTGCATCCGAGCCGGAGAGCGAAATTTCACCGAGACCGCCGAATCTGGCTGAAACCGATTTCGGGCTGTTTGATATGGGCAAAAGCATTGCCGATTCTCTCAAGGATGTTTCTGCTAAATTAAGCGAAATGCTGTCCCGAGTCGTGGATGACCTGACGAGTCTTGAAGTCATGACTTATACGGCAGATGATCTTGAGAATGCCGAGTATGACCCCGGGACAAAATCTTTCGGCGCGTCTGCCCGGTTAAAAGCATACACCCGGGTCGAATTGGACGGCGATATGATTAACCTGATTCCCGAACGGCTTCAGACAGTTGAGGATGATGAAGCCGCAATCGCCAGCGCGGAAATTGATGAGAAATTATGGCATATCCATCAAACAATGGTGGCGCAGGCGCAAACCGGCAGAGTCGCTTTTGTCAAAGCCCTTGCGGAAGTCGCCGGCACTTTGATTAAAACGGTAAAATAAAAAAAAGGTTCGGGGTCAGAGGTCAGGGGTCAGAGGCGGTTTTACCTCTCACCCCGTACCCCTGACCTCTTTTAGATAAATCCGGTCTTTAACAGAAATTC
>DZCT01000591.1 GCA_022736535.1 Desulfatirhabdium butyrativorans
CCATGGGATGGATTGAGCAGGTTTGTTAAGTGAGAATTGAGAAATAAAGGACTGAGTGCTGAGGACTGAGGACTCAGCACTCATACCTCAGCACTTCTATTTCTCATTTCTCACTTTCAAGGATAATGCCAGATGCCTCAACTCTTGGGTATTCGCATACGGAATTTCAAATGCCTTGCGGATGTAAGGCTGGGATATAAAAAAGGAGAGCCGTTGCCGTCCTTGTGCTGTTTTATCGGTCCCAACGGATGCGGAAAATCAAGCTTGCTGGATGCCTTTGCTTTTCTTTCGGACAGCCTGAAAGAAGGGGTCGGGACAGCCTGCGATAAGCCCCATCGGGGCGGTTTTGCCCGCTTACGCACACAGGGAAGTCATGATCCGATTCTGTTTGAGCTGCATTACAAAGAAAACAGAGATTCAAGTCCTATTGCTTACAGCTTTGAAGTAGCTGAAAAAGATGGCATCCCCATTGTTCTTAGGGAGTATATAGATATCTCTCGGCACGGGAGACAGAACTCTGTTTTTCTCACGCTTAAAGAGGGAGAGGGTCTTGTATGGAAGCGTGGAAAAGGGGTGGAAGAGGTAATTCGACTTGAAAATAAAGACCGTCTCGGAATCGCAACCCTTGGACAGATTTTGGAATACGAGCATATCGTGAGCTTACGGGCATATATCGAAAGCTGGTATTTCTCCTATTTTGTTCCGGATGCCGCACGTCGGCTTCCGCCCTCAGGCGCACAGAGACATTTGGATCGGACAGGCGAAAATCTCGGCAATGTGGTGCAGTATCTGGAGCGTTCTCATGCAGAGCGGTTCAGCCGTATTTTGGAACGCATTCGCAGGCGGATTCCCGGCATAGAGCAGATTAAAACGCAGAAAAGCCCGGACGGCCGTCTCTTATTGAAATTCAATGAAAAAGGATACACAGACCCCTTTTATCAGCAGAGCATGTCCGACGGCACATTGAAAATGTTTGCTTATCTGCTGCTGCTGGAAGACCCGGAGCCGCCGGCGCTCATCGGTCTTGAAGAGCCGGAAAACGGGCTTTATCACAAGCTGCTTGAAGAACTTGCCCGGGAATTTCGTCAGTATGCCGAGAATCCTAAATCGAAATCTCAGATTTTTCTCACAACGCATTCTCCTTATTTTATAGACGCGCTCAAGCCCGAACAGGTCTGGCTCATGGAAAAAGACGAAAACGGGCATACGCAGGTGAAAAAAACTTCGGATATGCCTGCAATCAAGGAACTCAAAGCCGAAGGCATTCCTTTGGGCAGTTTGTGGTACAGCAATCATTTTGAAGAAAGGTTCGGGCGATGAGGCTGCATATTCTGGTTGAAGGCGCATCCGAACAGGCTTTGCTCGAAGCGTGGCTGCCGCGTTTTCTTCCGTCGGGGCATACTTATAAAATCATTCGTCATCAGGGAAAAGGTAAACTGCCGAAAAATCCGTCCGAAAAACCGAATCCCCGACATCACGGGCTGTTAGATCAGTTACCGGCAAAGCTCAGAGCCTTCGGTAAGTCATTCAATCCTGAGACTGACAGAGTGCTGGTGCTTGTTGATTCGGACAATGACGATTGTTTTGATCTCAAAAATCGCATGACTGATCTTCTTAATTATTGCAAGGAAATACCGACAGTGCTGTTCCGAATTGCGATTGAAGAAACAGAAGCTTTCTATCTTGGCGATCTGAATGCAGTCAAAAAAGCTTTTCCCAAAGCAAAAAAGAAAAATTATGTTCAGGACAGTATATGCGGCACATGGGAACTATTCCGGGATGTTATCGGCGAAGAAAGCGAGAACAAAGTCGGCTGGGCAAAACAGATCGGGCTATACCTGACCACACAATGGAAAGGCACTCAGGCAAACCGATCCGCTTCGTTCCGGCATTTCTGCAAAGCAATCCTGTATCTTGCAGGCGAAATAAGTGAGAAGTGAGAAATGAGAAATGAGAAATGCTGTTGTCATTTCGACGAACGAAGTGAGGAGAAATCTTTACTATGAAAGCTAAGATTTCTCGCTTCGCTCGAAATGACAGGGAACGCTTCGCTCGAAATGACAATGCGCCCCTGAGTCTGTCATTTCGACGAACGGAGTGAGGAGAAATCTTTACTATGAAAGCTAAGATTTCTCGCTTCGCTCGAAATGACAGGGAACGCTTCGCTCGAAATGACAATGCGCCCCTGAGTCTGTCATTTCGACGAACGGAGTGAGGAGAAATCTTTTTCTATGAAAGCTAAGATTTCTCGCTCCGCTCGAAATGACAGGGAACGCTTCGCTCGAAATGACAATGCGCCCCTGAGGCTGTCATTTCGACGAACGAAGTGAGGAGAAATCTTGAGCCCCCTTTTTATAAAATAGACATAAAATTCGGCTCGCTTCGCTCGAAATGACAGGGAACGCTTCGCTCGAAATGACAATGCGCCCCTGAGTCTGTCATTTCGACGAACGGAGTGAGGAGAAATCTTTTTCTATGAAAGCTAAGATTTCTCGCTCCGCTCGAAATGACAGGGAACGCTTCGCTCGAAATGACAA
>DZCT01000122.1 GCA_022736535.1 Desulfatirhabdium butyrativorans
AGACACAGACAGTCTGCCCCCAGCTTTGCCGCAAACATGACATGATAATGGGCATTGGCAATCAGCGCGGCTGTAAAAATCATGACCCGAAAACTCAGGCGGTCTGCCGGCATAAAGTAAACCGCATATAAAACAGCCGCTATCAGAAACATCGGCAGAAAGTTTTTGAGAGCAAAACCCGAACCTTTTCTCTGAATCCGAATATCCGCCCTGATCCGAGAAAAACCGGAGGCGTCCGAACTGAAAAGCGAGTCCGCGGCGAAGGCAGAGGGATTTGTCAGAATATCCTCATAAACAGAGACATTTCCGACCCGCCAGCCCGCGTCAGGATTTATTTTTACGGCCCCGGCATTTTTATTGACAGACTCAGGCATATCTGCCGTATCCGCGACCAGAATCAGTTTGTCTCTTGTCAGCTCGGGGTGCCGGATTTCAAGGCACAGATCATGCTCGTCAAAAGGATACTTTTTAAAATCAGGCATATATTTAAAATCTGCTGTCACATGATAAACCCGATGCCTGAGCAATCCCCTGTCTTCGGCTACGGGAGTCCCCAGCGTCACCGGTTCCACGGCATTGACAAAGACCAGCGATTTTTCGTCAAATTCTCCCTCGTAAGAAAACCGGAGATAGAAATCAAGGGTAAAGACAGCGTTTTTCATATCTGTCACCGTGACTTCGTTCATGCTTATTCCCACAGCGACCACAGGGGTTTCGGACAGGGTCTGTCCCCGGATTTCGATGAGTTCTCCGGACAGCAGTTTTTCCAAAGAATTGTCAATTCCCCTTTTTTCAATGCCGGCTGCGGGAAGATATTGAAAAGATGAGGAGCAGAGCTTTCCTTTGCGCCAGACTCCCATCACCGGCGGTTTGACCGCATCGCCGCCGCTGTCAAAATAAATATATCCGGTTACACCTCTGAGGGCGGTGGCATAGTTGTAAAAGCCGGTCAGCGAATCTTTCACCCTTCTGCGGTCCGATCCGAGACGCCCTTCAATTTCAGCCAGCCTGACAGCTTCGAGCGCGACAAAGAGCGCATCGTAGGCGCAGGCAGCCTCTGCCGAGGGTTCCTTTCCGTATTTCTCCGAAAACTTCTTCCTGAAGGAATAGGTTTTTTCATTGCCGACATCTGCAAGAAAAGGGGAAGCCGCATAGATTCCCTCCGGTTCCGCAGGGTTTTTTCCTTTTGAATATTCTCTGAGCAGATTCGGAAACGACTCGGTTGAAAGATTGCTGATAACAGAATAGTCTGACTCGTGATATTTGATTAAAGTGAGAATTTTTGCAGCTTCAGCCTCTCGGGCTGCCAAAAGAATGATTCCCGGATTTTCCGCAGCTTTCAGCTCATCGGCAATCTGCGTGAGCTTTCCTTCCACATCTTTATCTTCACTGCTGAATTCCCATTTCTTTATAATTTCAATGCCTGATTTCCGTGCCGCTTTTTCAAATCCCTCTGCTATAGAAAAGCCGTAAGAGTTGTTGTCAACGATCATGCTTGCCGATGTCTTTTTTAAAATTTTGGCCGTATAATTTGCCATCAAATCAGCGTAAAGCCCGCTGTTGGGTACGGTTCTGAAAAACCACTCATTCCCCCGGACCACGGCTTCGTCAACGGCATAGGCAGTGATGGCCGGAATACCGATCTTTTTATAGATTTTTCCCGCATCTATGGAAATCGTATTGGAATAATGGCCGATGACCAGCAGGGCTTTGTCTGCTTCCGCAACCTGATAGGCAGTTTCCATGCCGGTGCGTTTGTCATTTTTATCATCATAAACCGTCAGGCTTACCTTTCTGCCCCTGACGCCGCCCGAGATGTTGATTGTGTCAAGGTACAGTTTTGCCCCTTTCACCATTTCTTTTCCGATGGCTTCCTGAGGGCCGCTTACGGGCGCCATCAGCGCGATATGAATCGGCTCTTTGTTAAAAGGGTACAGCCTGCCAAACAGAAATATAAGGATCAGAAGCCCTGTAAAGGCTGCTGTGGAGATGATGAATATTTTTTTCATAAATCCTCTGCTTTATTTGCATAAATGCCGTCATGAATCCGATTTCCTATTCCTCAATGCGCCAGTTGCAAATATGCTGACCGCCTACAGCCATGTAATACCAGCCTTTTACACGGTGCTTCACCAGACAGCCTGCGCTTTCAAAATAAATCGGCAGGATCACCGCCTCTTCCTGAAGCAGAATCTGCTCCGCGCGCTGATACAGGCGCCTCCGTTCTTTCGGGTCTGAGGATTCTCTTGCGGTTTTCGTCAGGCCGGCAAAAGACAGTTCGCTTTGTCCGGTTTCACCGGGGAAAAACTGAGACTGAGAAATCCTGTAAAGCCAGCCGTCTGCGTCCGGATAATCTCCGCATTGTCTGTATCGGAACAGATGCGGCAGAGTATTCGGGTCATCCTGCGGGGACGGACTCTCTTTTCCTTCAAGCAGGACTTTGATATTCAGGTAATTTTTCAAAAAAGCCTGAATCGCACGCGCGGTTTCAGAGCCGAGTTCGGATTGAGGATCATATCTGAGGGTCATTTCCGGAAATCCTTTGCCGTCGGGATAACCGGCTTGTGCCAGCCATTCTTTTGCAGCGACAGGGTTAAACATTATCCCGATATTTCCGCCCGGATCCGAACCGAAAGCAGGAGTCGCCGCAAAAGCGGTCG
Organism: Desulfatirhabdium butyrativorans; assembly: GCA_022736535.1. Taxonomy (GTDB): domain Bacteria; phylum Desulfobacterota; class Desulfobacteria; order Desulfobacterales; family JAIFKL01; genus JAIFKL01. The sequence goes on from DZCT01000122.1 coordinate 2,661, forward strand.
CCGGCTTTCCATGTCCTCTGAGTATAAACTTGGCGAGAAATTCCCGATCAACAACCGCTGAAATTGCTTTTCGGACAAGGGGATTGTCTGTGGGCGGACGCAGGGTATTGAAAAAATAGGCTTCTGTACAGAGTTTCGGCTGCTCCGAATATTGTTTTCTCAGCGCGGGTTCTGTCTGAACGCGCGAAAGTTCCTCGCTCGGAATGGGCAGATAAGTCCCGCCGATGATATCCAGTTCATCATTTTCGTACATTTTCAGCGCGACGGAATTTTTCCGGATAACATGATAGCGCACTTCCCGTATGGCGACATTCTGAGCATTGAAATATTTGGGGTTTCTGCGTAAAATAATCCGGGAGTTTTTCTCACAGTTCACGAGAGTAAAGGGTCCGTTGGTCTGAATATTTTCAGGCTCTGTCCATTTTTCTCCGTATTTTTCAACGGCTTTTCGGGGCAGGGGTCTGTAAACCGGCAAACCTGCAATGACAGGGAAAAAAGCGCAGGGATGTATGAGATTGAATTCCACCGTAAAATCATCAACTGCTTTTACGCCGAGCAGGGGCAGGGCATCCTGTATGCCGAAAGTTTCATTCTTTGCTTCTCCCCCATTTTTTGCCCGCACTGCTTTTTCGCCGGTGCCGGACAATGACAATTTTATCTCTTCCGAAAGTTTTTCTATTTTTCCGGTATGTATTTCCTCTGCATTTTTCAGGAAGTAAAGCAGGTGCGCTGCCGGCGATTTTGTCTCAGGCAGAATGTTTCGGCGTACAGCCCAGACAATATCATGAGCCGTTACAGGCGAACCGTCTGTCCATGCAACATCTTTTCGGAGATGAAAGCGGTAGGTCATGCCGTCTTCGCTGACAGTCCATTCGCTTGTCTTTTGCGTTTCATTCCCGCTCTCTTTTCCCGTCTCGTTCCCGCCCGCTGCCGGGGAATCTGTCTCAGCCGAATCCGGCGGCTGAGTCTGCGGAGTTCCGGCAGAAGCGTCGCCTGCGGCAGATTTGGGATCTTTCGCGGGATCCGGTTTTGCCGCGAGTTCGGGAACAGCTTCTGATGTTTGGGGATCCAAATCGGTCAATCCGAGAAAAAGCTGGTCTGCAATCTCAACAGAACTGCTGTCACTTAGCAGACCGGGATCTATAATGGAAACAGGACGGTTCAGAGGCAGACTTAATGTCACGCTTTTTACAAGGTCAAACCGCTCTTTTTCTTTTTTGAAACCGCTTTCGACAAACTGAAACTCTCCGCCCTGCATTTCTTTGAAATAAATCTCTTTTCCTTTTATATCGCCGTTGCGGGTGAATGAATAATGTCCCGGAACGCCATGCCAGTTTTCAAGCCCGCGCAGAGCGGTGCTTATCGCAATCGGAACAGTTGAGTCGCTTTTTTTAATGGAATATGCAAGCACTTCAATCGCGTCATAACCGAGGGCGGACCAGGTATCCGGGAAAACCCCGAATGCAGCTTTAAAGTTTTCAAGAAAGGTCTGCGTTCTGCTGGTGCTCTGTCTGGGATCAAAAGCGCTGGAAATCAGCGTTCCCTCAGCAGCTTTTCCTGCAATAACAGAAAGTTCAGGTGAATCTAAGGCATCATCGGACAGGATGGGAACATTTTTGCCCATATCTCTGAAAAGTTTTATGATTTCCGCGGCAGAAGGAAGCTCTCCGGCCAAAAACACAGCGTCAAACTCATATTTCTTGATTATATCTGACAAAAAAAGGGGAATGTCCTGCTGCCATCCGAAATAGGATTTTGTGGCGACAATCTCAATGCCCAGTTCATTTGCTCTTTTGGAAAAAATTTCTGAAAAGCGTTTGCCTGAAGAATTGTCTCTGTCATAAAGAACAATGATCTTTTTAAGTTCTTTATAAAAAGCAAGGTTAGCCAGTTCCCTTCCGCTTTCCTCATCTGAGGAGATATTCCTGAAGGTGAATACGCCGCCGTGCTGCGTCAGCGAAGGATCGCTGGCGCCCGGTGAAATAAAAACAATGCCGTTTTCTTCATAGGTGATAGATGCGGGAATTGCGTTTCGGTCGTAAAGATGTCCTATCACCGCAACAACATCAGGGTTCGCGGCAAGCGACTCGGCTATTTCCAACGCTTTTTCAGGCTCTCCTTTGTCATCGTAAAACACAGGGCTGATTTTTCTTCCGGCAATATATTCTTCGGCGTTCAGTTGGTCCACTGCCAATTTCACGCCTTCAAGAAAAAGGTCCGGCGTATCGGAAGACGCAACAATTCCGATCACAATGTCTTTTTTCAACTCATCGGATTTTTTGGCTGATGCTGTCCGCTTGGCAACGGGGTCGCCCCCGCAGGCTGAAATAAGCAGGGTGATCGCCAGCAGGATAGAATATCTCTTCAGTATAGGCATAATTTCGGCAATTTCAATTTTCTGGAAGCATATAAGATTTCTCGCTCCGCTCGAAATGACAACACGGTTCCGCTCGAAATGACAACACGGTTCCGCTCGAAATGACAACACGGTTCCGCTAAAATTTCGCTACGCTCCCTGTTTTTATAAGACGGTCTATAAGACGGCGCACTCCTGACCGTGTTGTCATTTCGAGCGGAGCGAGAAATCTTATCGTCTGTTTATCAAACGAGTTTCAAACTCGTTTTACAGCGTCCGTCAAAAAGTGTTCACTTCTCACTTTTTCTCCTCGGAGGGTTTATCTTCAGAGGCTTTTTCTTCAGAATTGAGTATCATCGGCACGCCGTCTTTTCCCATTCCGAGAACAAAAACTTTTGAATTGTTTGACGCGGCAAGTTCTTTTATTGCCTGAATGCCGTGCCATTTTATGATCTGCTGATCTGTAAGAGATGATTTGACAATATCGTTATGATCGCGTATGCCCTGCCCCTCGATACGCTTTCTTTCCGCCTCTTTCTTTTCCTTCTGAACAATAAATTCATGCGCCTCAACCAAGTGTTTCTGCTGAATTTTAAATTTGATGGCATCTGATACAAGCGGGGGCAGTTCGATTTTTTTGATCAGTACATCGTCAACATTGATATATCGCTGGGCAATCTGATCTATTGCCTCATCAATGGCCCTGGTTATCACTTCCCTGCCGGTGGTGTATATCTGCTCCTCATCCATAACGCCGATGGTTTCACGCAATACAGATTCTATTTCGGGAATAATAACCGTGTTTACATAATCCGGTCCCACCCTCTGGTGCAGAACGCCCAGCATTCTGTAATCCGGAGCATAACGGATGGAAACCAGCAGACTGACGGGAAGTCCCTGTTTGGTCAGCACATCAATTTTTCTTGCAATTTCCTGTATTCTGACATTGTAAACGTGCATTTTATCCCAGGGCAGAATAAAATGAATCCCTTCGGGATGCACATAATTGATCTGTGTCCCGCCGAAAAAAAGACTCCAGAATACCGCCGCCTCGCCCGCCTGTACCGTAATGACAATCCGTTGGATAAAAAATGTCACAATGAAAAAAAGGATCAGCAGCGGCACTGCCAGGGAAACAAAGGATTTTCTTAATGTTACCTTCAGCCTTTGCCGGATATTTTTTTTTACTTCCTTCTGTTCAGACTGTTCAGATTCACGAATATTGAGATTCTCTGTTTCAGCAAAGCCTTTCATATTTTTCTCCGAGCCTGCGGCTATTCCTGTCCCTGCTGATGCAATAAAGCACGGACAAAGACCATGACAACAGGATCCTTTCTGTTCGGATCGTATTTTTTATATAATCTGACAGTTCCGATAAAAGCATAGGCGCCGTCAGCAACGGTCACGGCTGTTTCCAAACGCGCTTTGTGAAACTGAGGCTGTATGACTCTGACCCCTTTGGGATTGTTGCCGAAATCCGTATCCGCAACTTTTTCGCACACTTCCACCTGAATATTCATCAGAATGCTGCTGCCGCTGTCTGAAACAGAGGGATCCGCCTTGACGGTTATGCCTGCGGGCTGTATTTCAAATTTGCCGGCTTCATCATAACTCTGCGGATATTTTATCTCATCTGCCGACATGATATTTGCCCGCATTCCGTCTCTTGTCTGAAAAAGAACGGTGTCAACAATGCCTGCTTTCCCTGATTTTACTTTTTCCTGAATCTGCTTTCTCATATCCGAGGCATCTGTCTGAATGCCTTTGTCAAAAAGCAGATCAATCAAATCCGCATGGTCTGTTTCTATAAATTCAAACTGAACAGTGATGCCTCTGGGAGCGGTTGCGGACGGGACTTTTTTTTCGGCAGCGTCCCCGTCAGCGATGAAGCCTCTTAAAATCAAAAGACTGACAACAATAAACAGTTTTATCCTTTGGGTCTTCATATCTGTTTTTCCGGTTTCATTCTTCTGTTTCTTTTTTTAAAAAACTCAGTTTGTTTTAAATGTCTCCCGCCTGTTTTTTGGGGTCTGATGCCAGCAGCAGCATCAAGCCGATCACAGGCGAAAAAATGAGGGAAGAGAAAAGATAGCCCCAGAAACCCATCTTTCTGTTGATTCCCGCGACGCCGATCACCAGACTGGAAGCAAAATAGATGATCTGAAGATATATCGGCGTTGAAAAGATCAGATTTAACGGTAAAAATTGCATTGGCTCAGATTCCTTTCGGAAGTCAGCCGCCTCCGATTATGATAGACATTTTCGGAAATAAGCGATGAATTTTTTATCTCTCGCAAAGCACGCGGAGAACGCAAAGGAAAAAAACTTTCATAAAAAAACTTTGCGCTCTCTGCGCCCTTTGCGGGAACCTTTTTTATTTCCGAAAAAGTCTGACATCAAGTTATATATCAGAGGAAGCTGATTCATTATTTGCCCATATCCGCCGCAACCTGTTTCCCTTCTTTGAACATTTCATTATAATATGCTTTTACCTTCTGAGGATCAAAGGTGAGGAATGTGCCTCCGGAGGCAAAATGCTGGGCAAAAACTTTGCCGACAGCATAGGTCGTCGCACCGCCGATAAGCGGCATGGCGATAACGCCGGCAGTGGTTCCGATTCCGGGAATCAGCTTGGACAGGCTTGCCGCCAAAGGAGCGGAGGCGGCAGCCGGCACTGCGCCGCCGATCAGAGAAGAAAGGATCGTCTTCACTATATCTTTGGAGAACGGCACATTGTATCTTTTTGCAAGCACTCTGAGCAGGTTCATCTGAACAACCGTCACGCCTGCAAAATCAACAAGCGGTATGGGAACCAGTCCGATTGCCATTGAAGCGTAAACATGACGCCGGATCAGTTTGTCCAATTCTTCCCCGGACATTTCTTTTGCCTTTGATTCCGATGTGTCTGCACCCTGAGATACTGTTTCTTTGTCCTGCATGTTTTTACCCCCTTTTATTTAGAAAAACCGTCATATACCCGATTCGGGCATTTCGTCCCTGTTGCCTTGTTTTTAATACAGAACAGTACAGATGCCTTAGCCTGTCAAAGCATTTGCATCCGCAGTGTTGCCATCAATATAATTTCATTTTACTAAAGTAGTAATACTTATATATAAGTGTGTCAGTTTTGTCAAGCAAAATATTTAAAATACAATATTTAAAATAAATATTCTCAAAATCTTATACTGAAGATGATATCTTGTTCCCACGCGCCGCGTGGGAACGTCCGGAGTGCATCAATGCCATTAAGTTAAGAGAAAAATGTAGGTCGGGGTGAGCCTGCGAACCCCGACATCATCCGGCATTTGTTGGGGTTCGCAGGCTCACCCCAACCTACGAAATTGTTAACTTAACGGCATTGCCGGGCTGCATTCCCACGCGGCGCGTGGGAACGAGAAATACTTGCTAAACCGGTTTTATAAGATTCGGCATTTTAGCACTCCGGATCGTGCGAAATCCTCACCCGAAACCGGCTTCCCTCGCCCTCGGCGCCGGCGACTTCGATTTCCATCTGAAATTCCCGCGCAATCCCGTGAACAATGGAAAGCCCCAGCCCCGTCCCCTCGCCCACGCCTTTTGTGGTGTAAAACGGCTCCATGCAGCGTTCCCGCACCTCTGACGACATGCCGATGCCGTTGTCCTCAACCTCGAATACAATCCGCCCGTTTTCCTCATCCTGAAAAAGTCTGACAGCGACCTCTTTTCTGTATGACTTATCCGCTTTTTCTCCTTTTTTCTCCACAGCATAGCGGGCGTTGGAGAGAAAATTCACCGCAATCTGTTCAAATTTCTGCGGATTTATCTTCACCTGCGGCAAATCCGGGGACAGAGAAAGTTTGAGCAGAATGTCATGAATGCGGAACTGCTCTTTGAAGAAAGACAAAGCCCGCTCAACCGGCTCGATGAGATTGACAGATTCGAGCGCATCCGCATCGGCGCGGGCGAAAGAGCGCATGTTGTCAATAATGGCCGCGGCGCGTTTCACCTGCTCGATAATCTTCTGCGCGGCTTTGCTCTCCATGCCGGCAACGCCCTGCCGGGTAAAATAAGTATTCAGCCCGTCGGCGGCGATGCGGATAATCGCAAGGGGCTGATTGATTTCATGAGCAATTCCCGTGGCCATTTCGCCCATCGCGGTCAGTCTGCCCGCATGGACAATCTGCGCCTGCTTTTCCTGAAGCTGTTTTTCCGCCCGTCTCACCTTCGCGAGCAATACAGCGGAAATTCCCCATGTGAGCATCAGCAGCGCAAATCCGACGCCCGCGCCCGCGAGAAAAGTGACTTTCACATCTGCTTTGAAGTTTTGAAAAAATTCCGGATTGTTATACATGCGGGCAATGCCGAGAAGTTCTCTTGTCGTCTTGGAATAGAGCGGAATTTCCGTGATAAAAGGATTGCCGGGGCCGAGGATGCCGCGCTTCAACTCCAGTTCGCCTTCCGGCGCATTCACAAGTCCGTAGTCAATTTCAATTTCCATGCCCAAAATAAAAGGGCTGCCGGTGTTGGGGTCCCGGAGAAGCAATATCTTATTGATGCTGTTCTCCATGTCTTTGATGATCTGTGCGGAATCTGCTGTTTCTTCTGTGAGCGCGTCCGCAATCGCCGGAACATGAGATTGCGCCAAAGCCCTCACGGTGACGGCTGCTTTTGCCGTGAGCTGAGGTTCTAAAACAGCTATCCAGTACACCGCCATCAGCCCTTCCAGTCCCGCTGCCAGAAACAGGAACATCAGGCTTATCCGGCTTTGAAAACTTGCAGATTTTTCTTTCAGCGCTTTGTCAGTCATATCGGAAGATTTCAAAAAGTTTCATTCAGATTTCGGGGCATTGTTCATATTTCTCGCTTTGCGCCTTTGCGAGAGCTGAATATTTCTCGCAAAGAACGCAAAGGGTGCAGAGACTGCAAAGCTGCTGAAAATTGCAGATCGGATAGCTTCTGTCTTTGTTCCTTTGCGCTCTCCGCGCCCTTTGCGAGAGCTAAATATTTCTCGCAAAGAACGCTAAGAACGCAAAGATTTATATGTACTGTCATTTCGAGCGGAGCGAGAAATCTTTTTTTCTTTGCGGACTTTGCGCCTTTGCGAGAGATTCTTTTCAATAATGTCTATTATACACTTTTGTTGCAAAAAACTTACCGAGTTTATTTTGACGATGAATTTTTATTTTTTAAAACAGGGAGTTCAGACAGAAGTTAAAAGCAGCTTTTCAAGATCGGCGATTTTTTCTTCTAATTTCTCTTTCATTTCAGCATGGGGCGGACAGTTCGACAGCACAAAATACGCGGTGTCCAGCACATCCGAGGAACGGGGATTCGGCGGAAGGGTCTGAATGCGGAGATAGCGGTCCAGCGTGCGGGTGCGGTAAGTGCCGCCGCTGTCTATGGACGCATTCCAGATTTTGCTTTCTTCCGCAAGTTCAATTTTTGACTTCTTTGCGGTCTGCTTCCAATATCGGAGCGAAAGCGTCAGGACTTCCACCAGCAATTCACGAATTTGGACGTTTCGCAACGCATCCTGCGCGTGTTTGCGTTTCTCGGTTTCTTTTTCAAGAGAGGCTTCAAGCTGACGCCGAAGCTGGATCAGTTCCGCATTGGCTTCCCGAAGTTCCTTGTTGACGGCTTCAAGCCGCGCCTGCTTTTCCCGAACCGCACGTATAAGGGCAAGTTTTTCCAGCGCTTTCTGAACGGCAATATCCAACTCATCCACGCCGACCGGCTTGCGGAGATAGTTGACCGCACCTATGCGCATGGCTTCAACGGCAGTTTCAATGCCGCCGTGTCCGGTCATGACAATGCACTGAATATCCGGCTGAAGTTCCATGGCTTTTCGGATCAGTTCGATGCCGTCCATTCCGGGCATCCGAATATCGGCAAGAAGAATGTCTGCCGCGTCTTTGCGGAGAATTTCAAGCCCGTCTTCGCCGCAGGGCGCGGTCCGAACCGTGTAGGAAAGCATTTCAAGCTGCCATTTCACAAATTCCGTAAAATCCGGCTCGTCGTCCACCATCAGGATTTTTCCTTTTGAATCCATCGCTTGTCCTTATCTTGAAGTTAAAAGCTGAAAAGATGTAACATATATTTTTCAGATAAACAAATTCTTTTTTTGGTATCAGGCAGGGCAACCACGGGGGGTTGCCCCTACAAAAAAAATCACAGGCTGCAACTGATAATGACAGTGAATATACCATAAAATTCAGGAAAAGTTGATACAGAAATTCGCATTTTTTTTAAATTATCGCCGACGGCGATTTGCGGGGAGCAGGGATTTTTCAGAAGAAAATGAGAATATTCTATCTGCGGATACTGCCTGTATCGTTTATTTCTATGCAATACATATTAAATATAGATATTATCAAATTGACAAATATTATTATATGATATAGTTAAGCTGTTTTTAATTAAATCTGAACATCAGGTATAAATTCATGTTCCCGTTTTTCGGCTGCGGTTTTACGTGAGCAAGGTTCAATAATTCTACCCGGATCAGGCAGTCGCGGGGCAGGCGAAAGATCACGCATGATCCTTTTTCATGTAACATATTATTTTTCAATGATTTATTTCAGACTGTCCTGTATATTTGTATATTCGGAGATTTCAGAAACTCCGACATCACGAACCGGGTGGAACACAGGGATAACAGTCTGAAAACATAAAATTAGAAATTTATGAGAAGTTATCTGGGAGAACAAAATGAATAAAAAGGTTGTCGGATCGGTAATGGTTGTGGGCGGAGGCGTGGCAGGGGTTAAAGCCGCGCTGGACCTCGCAGATTCAGGATATTATGTTTATCTG
>DZCT01000123.1:0-8569 GCA_022736535.1 Desulfatirhabdium butyrativorans
AGCTGATCAATTTTGCTCACGGCGAGATTTATATGATCGGCGCATTCAGCGCGCTGATTGTGGCAAGCGTCCTCACGCTGCTGGGGCTGAACCAGATTTCCATCCTTGTCATCGCCTCAGTCGTGGCGGTGATTTATTCCTCAGCCTACGGCTTTACCGTTGAAAAGATTTCCTATAAACCGCTACGCCATGCCCCGCGCCTGTCTCCGCTTATCAGCGCCATCGGCATGTCCATTTTTCTTCAGAATTATGTGCTGCTTGCCCAGACCTCCGATTTTCTGCCTTTTCCCGCGCTGATTCCCGAATTTGAATTTATGGCGCCCTATTCGCATATTATCAGTTCGGCTGAGGCTGTGATTCTTATCACCACCGCCTTTGTGATGGTGCTGCTGACGCTGCTCATCAAGTTCACGAAAATCGGCAAAGCCATGCGGGCAACGGCTCAGGACAGAGATATGGCAATGCTGGTCGGCGTGAACGTAAATCGTGTGATTTCCGTCACATTTGTGATCGGCTCTTCCTTGGCGGCTATCGGCGGCGTGCTGATTGCCTCTCACATCGGAATGATTAATTTTTATATCGGCTTTATCGCGGGCATCAAAGCCTTTACGGCTGCGGTGCTGGGCGGCATCGGCAGCATTCCGGGCGCGGTGCTGGGCGCGTTTGTGCTGGGCTGGACCGAAAGCTTTGCAACCGGCTATGTTTCCAGCGATTACGAAGATGTATTTGCCTTTACGCTGCTTGTTTTTATCCTGATCTTCAGACCCGCGGGTATTCTGGGACGCTCCGCAGTGCAGAAAGTGTAGCAAAATTTTGCCACGAATGAACGCGAATAAAAGCACAAATGAACACGAATAAGGACAATAATATATTTGATGCTGTCCGAACAGCTCCGCAGGAGCGTCATATTTGCAGCAAAATTTTGCCACGAATGAACGCGAATGAAAGGCACAAATGAACACGAACAGATTGTAGGGGCACGCCGCCGGCGTGACCTTCAAAAAGCAAAAAATCACTGCGTTCTATTTTTGCACTCCGGAGATAAAAAATGAAAAAAATAAAATTCTTAGCCGTTGTTCTATGTTCGGCGGCTCTTTGGGGAACAGCCCTGAACGCGTCCGCACAAAGCGAGACAATTTTTGATGTCATCAAAAACAAGCTTGCCGGTAATGAAAAACCCCCGTCTGTAGAAGAAATTATTCAGGAAACCAAAGAAATCAAAGATGAAGTCAAAGACCTGTCTCAGAATTATGTCATTGAAAGCATCAAGAAATACAATAAGATGATTTCGGATGTCCGCACGGAAGTCAATTCCAAAACATGGTTTATTTATGAAAAGACTGATGCTGAAAAATTTCAGGTTATTCTCGACGGCATAGAGGAAATGAAAGATTTCTACAACAGGCTGAATAAAGAAAAACAGAACGTCAGAAAGGAAATGTTTTCTTACATCGAAAGCGTAAAATCTTTCTCAAAAGAATTAGATCGCAAAATACCGGAGGAAAAGCGGGAAAAAGAGCGATTGGAAAGAGAGTATAACAATATTGATCCGAAGTATTCAGCAGAAGAAAAGGAAATAAAAAGAAACGGTTTGCGGAAAAGAATCAGCTTTTGTGAACGGAGGATCAAAATTCTTCAGGATTTTACAAAGAATTACTACAAGCTTTCCCCCATACTCGAAGAAGCGCGGAAATCCATTGACAAATTTATTTTTATTGTCGAGGAAAGTGCAGGGGTTTACAATGACGCGTACCGGACATTGAAACTGCAAAGAGACATCAGCAACGCGTACCGAACCATTGAAGAACTGAAATCTTTGGATTATTTATCTGAGAATATTATGAAAAGCTGGGAAGATTTGGAAAATATCGTCAATATTCTCAGCGATCAGGTGGTAGGATTTGACGATGGTGTTTAGGCAATAACATTATCAGAAATAAGTTTCTCGCAAAGCACGCAAAGAGCGCAAAGAAAAGCTTTTATAAAAAAAATCAGCCTTTGTTCCTTTGCGTCCTTTGCGCCTTTGCGAGAAACCTTTTTTCAGGAGAAACAAAATAAGATGAGAATATTTTCCGATTTTCAGGAGAAACAAAATAAGATGAGAATATTTTCCGAAATCAAAAAATCATTGGCGGTTTCTGTCTGGTTCATGTTTCTGACATTTCCCATTATGGTCATCCGCGTCAACACCATTGAAAACATGATTGTCTGGCGATGGGGAAACATGCTTTTCATCGGCATCGGAAGCTTTTTTCTCTCTTTTGTATGGCGGTATTTTCTGAAACGGAAAGAGTCCGGCAGAAAAAACGAGGAATCCGGCGAAGCTGAAAAACTCCCTCTTGCCCGCCGAATCATGGAAGAACCGAGAATTTACAGACCTTTGATGATAGCGCTTGCAATTTTTGTCTCAGCCTTTCCTTTCATCTTTTCCTCCTATCAGGTCAATATCATGACCACAGCGCTCATGTATGTAATGCTCGGACTCGGACTCAACATCGTGGTGGGACTTGCGGGTCTGCTCGATCTCGGATATGTGGCATTTTACGCGGTGGGTGCATACAGTTATGCTTTGCTGAATTATCACTTTCATCTGGGGTTTTGGACCCTGCTGCCGGTCAGCGCGCTGCTGGCGGCAATTTTCGGCGTGCTGCTCGGTTTTCCGGTGCTGCGGCTCCGGGGCGATTATCTCGCCATCGTCACGCTCGGCTTCGGTGAAATTATCCGTCTGATTCTGGAGAATTACAATGAATTTTCCTTCGGTCCCAGCGGCATCGCAAATATTCCGAGACCGGGCTTTTTCGGCGTTAATTTTTCTCTCGAAGGGGCAATTACTTATATCTATTTTCTCATGATCGGCATGACGCTGTTTACGATTTTTGTAGTCAACCGCTTGCAGGATTCCAGAATCGGCAGGGCATGGATTGCGTTGCGGGAAGATGAAATCGCGTGTCAGGCAATGGGCATTGACAAAACAAAAACGAAGCTGACCGCGTTTGCGCTGGGCGCGACATGGGCGGGAATGGCAGGCGCCATTTTTGCAGCAAAAACGACTTTTGTGAACCCCGCAAGTTTTACATTTCTCGAATCGGCGATGATTCTGTCTATCGTGGTGCTGGGCGGCATGGGTTCGATTCTCGGCGTTATTCTCGGCGCGATGCTGCTGATTCTTCTGCCCGAATATCTGCGCGCTTTTTCTGACTACCGAATGCTGCTTTTCGGCGCGATTATGGTTGTTATGATGGTGTTCCGCCCTCAGGGCTTGGTCAGCAATGTGCGCCGCACATACCAATATAACCCTGATTAAAGGATTTCTACTTCTGTCATTTTGAGCGAAGCGAGAAATCTCAGATTCCTCGCTCCGCTCGGAATGACAGAGGCAAGGCTTCGCTCGGAATGACATCGGCAAGATATGTTTCTCGTTCCCACGCACCGAGTGGGAATGCAGAGCGGCAATGGCATTAACTTAAGAGAAAAATGTAGGTCGGGGTGAGCCTGCGAACCCCGACATCATCCGGCAGGTGTTGGGGTTCGCAGGCTCACCCCAACCTACGAAATTGTTAACTTAATGTCATTGATGCAGAGCGGACGCTCCGCGTCCGTCCGGGCTTAAAATGGACAAACAGACAGCGCATTCCGGGACCAAAGGTATCCGGGGGGCGTTTTAATAAAACTTTTCAGAAAGCAATATGGAAAATATACTCGAAGTTAAAAATTTGTCTATGGATTTCGGCGGACTGCGGGCTTTGGATCAGGTGGATATAGACATCCGTGAAAGAGAAATTGTCGCCCTTATCGGTCCCAACGGCGCGGGGAAAACCACTTTTTTCAACTGCATTACCGGTATTTATGACCCGAGCAGGGGTGATGTTTTTGTCTCGCCTCCCGGCAGGAAACAGAAACGCATCAACGGCTTGAAACCAAATCTCGTCACAGAAATAGGACTGGCGAGAACATTTCAGAATATCCGTCTGTTTTCCAACATGACGGTGCTTGAAAATGTGATGATCGGCAGGCATTGCCGGAGTCATTCGCGCATCTTAGGCGCGGTATTGCGGGGGAGAAAAACCCTTGACGAAGAAAAACAGCTCGTGAATATCAGCTATGAAATATTGGAAAAAATCGGTCTGGCGAATTTCGTGAACGATTTGGCGAAAAACCTTCCCTACGGCGCGCAGCGCCGGCTTGAAATCGCAAGAGCAATGGCGACAGAGCCTTTTCTGCTCCTGTTGGATGAACCGGCAGCCGGCATGAATCCGCAGGAAACCGCAGAACTGACTGAACTGATATTCAAAATACGGGATGAGGAAAAAATTTCCATTCTGCTGATCGAACATGACATGAAATTAGTCATGAGCCTGTCCGAGCGGATTTTTGTCATGGACTACGGAAAAAAAATTGCTCAGGGAACGCCGGAGGAAATCAAACGCAATCCCGCGGTGATCAAAGCATATCTCGGAGAAGAAACAGATGCTTAAACTTTCAAACATACAGACTTTTTACGGAAATATCAGAGCGTTAAAAGGTGTGAGCATGGAGATTTCAGAAGGAGAAATCATCACGCTCATCGGTGCAAACGGCGCGGGAAAAACCACCACGCTGATGTCTGTTTCAGGAATTGCGCCGCCGAGATTCGGCGAGATTCATTTTATGGGCGAAGCGATTCACACCATGAGTCCGGATCGGATTGTCTCGCTCGGCATCTGCCATGTTCCCGAAGGCAGGCGTATTTTTCCTTATCTGACCGTGATGGAAAACCTTGACATGGGCGCGTTTTTGCGAAATGATAAGGAAAATATAGAAAAAGATATGGAATATATTTTCACGCTGTTTCCGATTCTTGCGGACAGGCGGAATCAGGCTGGCGGCACGTTAAGCGGGGGCGAACAGCAGATGCTGGCGATTTCCCGTGCGCTCATGGCGCGCCCCCGCCTGCTGATGATGGATGAGCCTTCGCTGGGGCTTGCGCCCATTATTGTACGGCGGATATTCGACATCATTCAACAGATAAATATTGAAAATAAGACTACCATTTTTCTTGTGGAGCAGAATGCGAATCTCGCGCTGAAAGTGGCGCACCGGGGATATGTCATGGAAAACGGGCGCATCACGCTTACAGATTCCGCGGAAAATCTTCTTTCAAACGAGGCGGTGAAGAAAGCCTATCTTGGGTTATAGTGTGCTTTTGTTTTTGCCACGAATGAACGCGAATTTTAAGCACGAATAAGGCACGAATTTTTTTAACATGAAAGCACGAAAGTTATTAATAAAACTTAATTTTTTATATTTTTGAATTATTGTTTCTTTCGCTCTTTCGTGATTCAAAATTTATAGTTTATTTGCGCCACGAATGAACACTAATTTTTAAAGATAAGGAGAAAGGTAAAGATGAAAAACATATTGATTTTCTTTATTGTTGTGATCTGTTTTTTCTGTATTGCCAGTTTTGTAACTGAAGATCAGTACAAGCAGCTCAGGCTCGGTATGGAATATGATGAAGCTGTGAAAATTCTGGGAAAGCCCGGCAAAACCCGTGTTTTTAAAAGAAACCTTGATGACAGGATATTTTTCTCTCTCTGGATGTTCAGGAAAGATTACAATGTCGGTCTGATTTTTCAGGATGAAAGGATGATTGCCAAAATTTCAGATTCGGATGATTTTGTCGGCAAACATTATGACGATATTGTTGACAGATACGGCAAACCTGATAGAAAATTCCGATATGTTCTTGAAAATGACCGTCAGGAAAAGGATATTCTTCTCTGCGGATGGCAGATTAAAAATCTTCTGCTTGTATTTGTCAATAACGGGGTTGTCTGCGTGGGCGAATTAAGTAGATTTAATGTTAAATAATAAAGGTGAAAGATGAAAAAAATATTGATTGCATTATCAATCTGTATTTTTCCGTTGAGCGTTTCCGCCAATGAAATTTTGGATAAATACAACCAGATGTATAATGGAATGACTTACCGTGAGGTCTCAGTTCTTTTCGGCGAACCCGGAAAAACTCCTTTTTCTTTCCCTTTTATAGAACCCAACTGGCATGAACAACTTATACATGATGTTTATCTTTTCGCAGACGGCTGTGTGAAAGCCTGTTTCAACAGAAGAACAAAGCGGCTGACGACAAAGGGGATGCTCTGCAAACCTTCCGAGATGAGGGGATCGTTTTCTGAAGAATCCGAAAAAACATTTCCGAGAAAAAAGCTGTATTCCGAAGAAGATTATCATTCTGTCCAGAACGGTATGTATTATGATGAGGTTGTCCGGCTGCTGGGTTCACCGGATAAAGACTGCAAATATATGTCCGAATCTCACGGCGGTAATTATGACAGTCATTATATATCTACTTGGACAAGCGAACTTTTAAAGTCACGTAAAATTATTGTTTATTTTGAGAATTATAAAGTTGTCGGTAAAAGTTGTCTCGGTTTTTAACCGAATTGGAAGTTAACTGAGAGGTCAGGGAGTTTTTTATAATATGCTGATAAAATATGTCATTCTGAAATGCGGGATTCTTCGCTGCGCTCAGAATGACAGTCCCGGGAAAAACTCCCCGACCCCTCAGTTAATTAGAGTTTGATCTAATGTTAAAATATTATATTTTAACATTAAAATGCTATAAGTTCATTCGTGTTTTATTTGTGCCAAAAGTTAGTGTCCATTTGTAGCGAAAAAAACAAACCGAGTTTAATTACAACGAAAGGAGAAAATCATGAAAAGCAAATTCGTTTTTTATCAAATTGTTACAATTTTACTCATCTTTTTCCTCTTTACGCCTGCACGGGCGGAAAGCGGAACAATCCTGATCCTTGTCGAAGGACAAAGCGGAGCAAATATCGAAACCCTCCCGCCGATGATTGTCGGAAAGCTGCTTGGTATGAATTATCAGGCAGTTACGCTTGATGATCTGAGTCCTTCCGCTCAACTCACTGCTGAGGATATTCTTGCAGCCAGAAAAGGGAATATTCCGAAGGCGCAAAAAGCCGCGGCTGCTTGCGGCGCGGAGACGATTCTCATTGCTTCTGTCAAATCCCAAATCAGTTCTCAGGAAGTGTATGGAGTAAAGATGAACAAAGCGGTTGCCACTGTGTCTTACAAGCTGACAAATGCGGTTTCCGGCAAAATTATCAGCACCGGCAGCGACCAGCACCAAGGCGCAGGCACAACACCGGAACAGGCGGAATATGCCTCCTTTGTCAAGGCGGGCGATGCGCTCGCCCGAATTGCGGCAGAAAAAACGCCGTCCGCATCCGCGTCTGCCGTAGCCGCCAGCCCGCCGAGACAAATCGCCCCAAAACCTCTTCAGCAGCCTGCGGTTTCCGTTGCTTCGGCTGATTCAGCCTCAGCGCCGGAAATCATTATCACCAATCCGCCGCCGAGCCGTGGCATTACAAGGGCATTGACGCGGGGCGTCACTCGGGCGCTCACACGAGGCATTACACGAGGTGTCACGCGAGACATCGGCGAAAATAAATTTACCATAAAAGGTGAAGTGAAAGACAATACAGGCATTCGCTCCGTAAAAATTAATGAGCAGATTGTAACGCTTGACGCTGCCGGAGGGTTTTCTCACGATGTCGCTCTCTCTGCGGGAGAAAACACTTTTGTCGTGACAGCCGTGAACACTGCCGGAAAAGCTTCGGAACATGAAGTCATTATCACAAAACCGCAGACCGCTTTGGTTCCCGGAATGAAGCCCGTGCTGTGGGGGCTTGCGGTGGGCGTTTCCCGCTATCAGAATGCCGCGTTGAATCTTGAATATGCAGACAAAGACGCGCTGAGTCTGGCACAAACTGTTGAAAAACAGCAGGGCAAGTTATTTTCCGAAGTGCATTTTAAAACGCTTGTCAATTCGGATGTCACCAGAGACAATATCCTTCAGCAAATCACCGCACATCTCGGAAAAGCCGCGCCGGATGATGTTGTATTTATTTTTATTGCGGGACACGGCATCAAACATGAACGCTCAGGCTCGTATTACTTTGTGCCGTATGACGCTGATGCAGATTCGATTCTGTCAAAGGGGCTTCGCATGTCTGATTTTGAGGAATCCGTCAAAATTCTGTCAAAAGATGTGAACAAGGTTGTGATTGCAATGGATACCTGTCATTCCGGCGCGATGAAAGTGGGAGCAAGGGCATTGGAGGGCGGAGAAAATCTTGCGGAAGCATTGAAAGCCGCGAGCGGGCTTTTTATTCTCGCTGCTTCAAAGGGCGGCGAGTCCTCTTTGGAAGATGAGAAATTTAAGATGAACGATAAGGATTCGGGACACGGCGCGTTTACATTCGCTCTGATGGAAGGCATGTCAGGCAAGGCAAACTATGATGATGACGCATATATTTCTCTGAACGAACTGTTTCAGTATGTTGCCAAGCAGGTGCCCCGCATGACCGAAGGCAAACAGCATCCCTATTTCAGAACCGAGGGGACGGATATGCCTTTTATTTTGTTGAAATAGAAAACTTTTGTGTGAAATGAGAAAAAATAAGCCCCGTAGGGGCGAAATATTTGTAGCACATCGGATAATAAAAATTGCACAAGCCCCGTAGGGGCGAAACATTATATCAGC
>DZCT01000123.1:8669-11800 GCA_022736535.1 Desulfatirhabdium butyrativorans
GCTGCTACAAATATGTCGCTCCTGACGGAGCTGATTAAACGCAGCAGATCGAGCAAAAAACTACACAAGCCCTGTAGGGGCGAAATATTTGTAGCACATCGGATAATAAAAATTGCACAAGCCCCGTAGGGGCGAAACATTATATCAGCTGCTACAAATATGTCGCTCCTGACGGAGCTGATTAAACGCAGCAGATCGAGCAAAAAACTACACAAGCCCCGTAGGGGCGAAATATTTGTAGCACATCGGATAATAAAAATTGCACAAGCCCCGTAGGGGGCGAAACATTATATCAGCCGGGAATATTTCACTCCTACGGAGTTCATGTATTTTATCACTACGCCTGCTGCTACAAATATGTCGCTCCTGACGGAGCTGATTAAATGTTGCAAACCGGAGGATAATAAAAAATTACAACAAGCCGCGCATAGGCGAGATATTTGCAGCGTATCCGAAAAAAAGATTGCTCAAGCCCTGTAGGGGCGAAATATTTGTAGCACATCGGATAATAAAAATTGCACAAGCCCCGTAGGGGCGAAACATTTAATCGAGGCATTTATGAAAAAATCAATATGGTTTGTTATCGTATTGTTGTCGGCAGTTCTGATGCTGACATCAGGATGTGTGGAAACCGGAAATGTTAAAAAAGAATCATCGGCAAAAACCAGAAAGATTGTATCTGTAAAAAAATCGGAACTGGCTCTCGGCGGCGCAAAGCAAAGCGATGAGACATCGGCGCTGAGTGTACCTGTAAGAAAATCGGAACCGGCTCTCGGCGCAAAGCAAAGTGAGGAAGCGCCAGTGGTGATTGATACCGGAGAAGCGCCGAAAACGCTGGCGATTTTTCCTTTTGAAAACAATTCCGTCACCGATCCCCAGACGTTTACGCCTTTGTGCAAAGGGCTTGCAGCAATGCTCATCACCGATCTCAGCAAAGCCGGTTCTTCGCTGAAGGTCATCGAGCGGGAAAATATCAAGGCGCTGATAGAGGAAATGGCTTTGAGCGAAAGCGGCGTTGTGGACGAATCCACAGCGGTTCGGCTGGGAAAACTGCTGGGCGCGCAGTCCATTGCCTTCGGGTCCTTTATCGTGATGGGAAATCAGGTTCGCATTGATGCCCGGATCATCAAAGTGGAAACCGGCGAACTGGTAATGGCTGATGCAATCATGGGAAGCAGCGATAATTTCATGGGATTGGTCAATGATTTGGCGCGAAAGCTTGCCGCAAGCCTTAAAGTGGCATTTCATGCAGCAAAACCCGGAACGCAGAGCAGTCTTGACGCCGCGCTGTTTTTCTGCAAAGGCTTGGACGCGTTTGACCGGGGAAATAAAACAGAAGCGGAGTTGCTGTTCAGAAAATGCCTCGAGATTGATCCGGCTTATCAAACGCAGGTGGAAAATATTCAGGGGATTAACAATCAGTAGTCCGAAAATCCCCCCTTGAGGGGGGCAGGGGGGTGTTTCCGGCACAGGGGGTTGTCGGTAGGGGTAAGCCCCCGTGCTTACCCTTTCGGTGGGCATTTCATGCCCACCCTACATAAATTGAATTGAAAGGAGAATTTTATGCAGAAAAAAATGTTCATTGTCTTAATTGTATGTTTGACCGCGCTGATAGGCATGTCCGCAAGCGCGCAGGACGATGTCCGCACCATTTACGATGCGGGTCTGTTTGCCTATCAGGACGGAGATTATGAAGCGGCTGAACAAAACGCTAAACGCACCCTTGAGCTTGATTCGGAAAATCCGCTTTATCATCATCTGATGGGAAAAATTTATCTGAAAACAGAAAAATATGATGATGCCGAGTATCATCTCAATCTGGTACGGATAAAAAATCCCAACCTGCCGGACTTTCTTTATGACTGGGCTTTTCTGAAGTATAAGCAGAAGAAGTATGACGAATCTGCCGATTTGTTTACGGAAGTCGTCAAAAAGAATCCCTCGGACGCGCTTGCCCATTATCACGCGGGCATGAGTCTGTATGAGACAAAACGCTACTCAAAAGCATTGAATTATCTTTTAAAATCTGCGGAAATGAGTTCCGTCATTCAGACCAACGCATCGTATTACGCGGGCGTCTGCTACTGGTACACGGGAAATATCAAAAATGCGGTTGAAAAATTCACATTCGTGAAAGACCACGCAGATACGGAAGAACTGAAAGCAAACGCCCTGAACTGGCTTCAGACCGCAGAGACGGAACAGCCGAAAAAAGCTGTCAGACCTTACAGTTTTTATCTCAAACTCGGATACCAGCATGACGACAATGTGATGCTCGAACCGGATGAGCCGTTAAGCACGGGGGCGGCATCAGATGAAAGCGACAGCGCTTTTGAGGCATTTTTCTCCGGATCATATAATTTCATCAACGGAGAAAATCTTGTTGTCGGAGCGGGTTACAGCCATTATCAGACGTTGCATCAGGATTTGAACGAATACGATCTGACCGGCAGCATGGGAAATCTCTATGCAGAATACCGCTTTCAGCCCTTTACTTTTGCTTTGCGTTATCTGCCGTCCTTTTTCTGGGTGGATTTTGAAAAATATCTGGAACGCCATCAGTTCAGACCCGAACTGACATGGCAGGTCAATGATGTTTTTTCCACAAAATTTTCATACACGTATTCTGTTTATGACTATTTCAAGGAATTGGATGAAAATCGGGACGGAAACGTCAATGAATTCGGTGTAGATGCCTACTATAATATCCTGAGTAAAAGCTACCTTTTCGGCGGTCTCGGATATGAGAAAAATTCTGCTGATGCGGATGAATCCTACGGCGGTTTCAACATGAAAGCGGGCGTTTCTCTTGAACTGCCTTGGGCATTGAATCTTCTCATGACAACAAAGTATTACAGCCGGGATTATGATGACGAGGATATTCAGTATAAGGTGAAGCGGGAAGACACAAAATATTTTGCCGGCATATCGCTTTCCCGCAGGATTTATCAGGACTGGCTGAAAATTCAGGCGGAGTTTGACTACACGAAAAATGACTCCAATCTCAAAGACTATGAATATGACCGGAAGGTGACGGGCTTGTCGTTCATAGCGGAGTATTAGAACAAATTAACGGCGGGGGGCGTAACCCCGCCCTACCCAAAAAGGTTATAAATATTTCGCCCCCTACG
>DZCT01000592.1 GCA_022736535.1 Desulfatirhabdium butyrativorans
CGGAAATATAGGTGAATGGAAAATATATGGGTTTCATTTTCTGTCCTTTTCTGATTGCTGTGAGAATTTATCCACGAATGAACACAAATTTTACCACGAATAAGCACAGATTATGATAAAAAAATTATTCATAAAAAATTTTTAACGTATTTTTTTTTATTCGTGATTCATTCGTGATAAAATTTGTGTCCATTCGTGGCAAAAAATTGCGGCAAAAAAATCATGAGACTTTCCCGTCTCTCAGGCTGACGCCCTGGGCGATCAACTGGTCACGGATGCTGTCCGCCAGCTCCCAATTTTTTTCAGCCCTTGCCTTTTCCCGCGCTTTTATCATATCCTGAATCTCCGGATCGGAAATTTCATCTTCAAAATCAAAGAGATTCAGAACCGAATCCATGCTTTTGAAAACATCGGCAATCTTGCCTGCGCCTGCCGGATCAAGTCGGTGTTCCAGCGCCAGCATATTTATTTTCTTGATATTTCCGAATATCGAAGCCAATGCCGCCGAGATATTCAGATCATCATCCATCGCGCTGACAAAGCCCTGTTTGATGTCGTAAAGCAGTTGATCTAATTCAGGATAGGGAGAACCTGAAGCGATATTTAATAAGGTATGAATGCACGCGTCAAAGCGTTTGAGCGAGCGTCGGGCAAAATCAAGCCGTTCAACGGAAAAGTTCAGGGGCTTGCGGTAATGGCTTGAAATCAGCCAGTAACGGATTTCCCTGCCGGACCAGCCCATGTTGAGCAGATCGTCAAGACTCAGGCTGATGCCGTCTCTTTCGACTTTTTTGCCGTCCGACAGCACCCGGTCGCAATGAATCCAGTATCTTGCAAGAGGTTTGCCGGTCAGCGCGGCGGCAATGGCGATTTCGTTTTCATGGTGAGGAAATATCAGTTCACGGGAACTGGTATGAATATCAAAGCTTTCGCCCAGATATTTCATGGACATTGCCGCGCACTGAATGTGCCACGAGGGGCGCACGTTTCCCCATTCGGTCTTGACGTAAATGCCCCGCTTGAGTTCCGAGAGCCGGGACCGCTTGAACAGCGTGAAATCTCTGGGATTGTCTTTTTCATAGTCGTCCAAATCCACGGTTGCGCCGAGTTTGATTTTGTCCAAGTCAATGCCGGAAAATTTGCCGTAATCGGGAAAGCGGGAAATATTGAAATACAGCGAGCGAAGTTTTTCATAAGCAAAGCCTTTTTTCATCAGCTTTTCCGCAAGCGAAACCATGTCTTCCACATGCTCGCCCGCTCTCGGATATTTTGCCGCCGGTTTGATGTTCAGCGTTTTCAGGTCTTTGTGAAAAGCCTCAATGTATTTTTTAGTAAATTCGGCGTGTTCCATGCCTGCTTTTTCCGAACCGGCAATGGTTTTATCGTCCAGATCCGTGATATTCATAATATGCGTCACGGCATATCCGCGATATTCTAAATAACGGCACAGCAGATCGGAAAATACGAATCGCCGGCATTCTCCCGGATGCAGGCGGGCATGGGCTGTGGGACCGCAGGAATACACAGACACTTTTCCGGCCTGCATCGGCTCAAAGACTTCTTTGCTGCGGCTGAGAGTATTAAATAATTTCAGATGGATATTGATGTCCGGCACAGCAAAAAGCGGCGTGCTTAAATATCGCTCCCCGCTGTCAGGAAAAATCACGACCACGATTCCGCCGCTCATTTTCTCCGCCTGTTTTCGGGCAACGGCAAGCGCGGCGCCGCTGCTCATGCCCACAAAAAGCCCCTCGTCTTTTGCTAAACGCCGGGTCATTTCAAAGGCTTCCTCATCTTCAATATTGACTTTTTCATCCAAGATGTCTTTGTCATAAATTTCAGGGCAATAGGATTCTTTCATATTTTTAAGCCCCTGAATTTTATGTCCGAGATAAGGCTCCACGCCGATGATTTTAATATCGGGATTGTATGATTTCATGCCCCTTGAAATGCCCATGACCGTGCCGGTCGTTCCCATCGTGGCAATCACGGCGGAGACTTTTCCGCCGGTCTGTTCCCAGATTTCTTTGGATGTGGTGTGATAGTGCGCCTGCCAGTTGGCAGGATTGTTGAACTGGTCTGTCATAAAATACGCATCCGGATATTCCCGCGCCAGCCGATAGACTTCCTCGATTGCGCCGTCTGTGCCGAGATGTCCCGGCGTGAGCAGAATGTCCGCGCCTCTGGCTCTCATAATTTTCTGACGCTCCACACTTGCGGCTTCGGACATGGCAATCAGGAGTTTGTAGCCTTTGACCGCGCAGACCAGCGCAAGCCCGATGCCGGTATTTCCGCTGGTCGCCTCAATCACGGTTTTATCCGGCGTCAGTTCTCCGGAGCGTTCTCCGGCTTCGATCATGAACAGCGCGGCTCTGTCTTTTATGGATCCGCCCGGATTCACATATTCCAGTTTTGCCAGAATTTTCACTTTCGGGTTCGGATTCAGTCTTTTTATTTCAATCAGCGGCGTATTGCCGATGGCGTCCAAAATAGAATAGCTCATGGTTTAATATAT
>DZCT01000124.1 GCA_022736535.1 Desulfatirhabdium butyrativorans
GCGAGTCCGACATTTGTTTCAAATCTTCCTTTTTCCATTAGTATCACTCCTAAAATATAACTCCTGATAAAAAGCTGTTCCGTCAGAGTTTCTCGCAAAGACCGCAAAGACCGCAAAGAGTTATTTTATAAAAAAAGCTTTTCTTTGCGCCATCTGCGCTCTCTGCGAGAGATAAAAAAATCTGTTCCGTCAGAGTTTCTCGCAAAGAACGCTAAGAACGCTAAGAATATTTTTATAAAAAAAGCTTTTCTTTGCGCCCTCTGCGCCCTCTGCGAGAGATAAAAAAATCTGTCATTTTGACTGCTTTATCGCGCACCATTCCCCGCACATCGAGCAGGGCGTTTCTTTGCTGTCATCGCCGCAGCATGTATCTGCTTTTTCAAGATATTTTGAAAATTTATTCTGATCTATGCAGCATTTTTTCTGCGTTTCCCAGTCAAAATTTTTTCTCGCCGCTGACATTTCAAGATTTCTGCGGATTTCCGCGGGGCGTTTCCGGCTGAGGTCTGCGGCGGCAGCCGCAATTTTGGACGCGATAACGCCTTCCCGCACGTCCTCAAGCGTGGGCAGACGCAGATGTTCCGCAGGCGTCACATAGCAGAGAAAATCCGCGCCGTAATATGCCGCCAGCGCGCCGCCGATAGCACCGGTAATATGGTCGTATCCAGCGGCATAGTCCATGACTAAGGGACCCAGCACATAAAACGGCGCGCCCTCGCAGATTGCTTTCTCTCTGATGATATTTTCCTCTATGAGATGCAGCGGCACATGACCGGGACCTTCCACCATGACCTGCACATTTGCGGCTTTGCAGCGCCGAACCAATTCGCCGAGAACTTCCAATTCCGCAAACTGCGCCTCGTCATTGGCATCCGCGGTGCAGCCGGGGCGCAGTCCGTCCCCCAGCGACATGGTAATATCATATTCTGCGGCAATTTTCAGAATATCGTCAAAATGTTCGTACAAAAAATTCTCTTTCTGATGATGGCGCATCCACCGGATAATCACGGAACCGCCCCGGCTGACCGCGCCGAGAACCCTTTTCTCCACCAGCGGAATATGCGCTTTCCGAACGCCCGCGTGGATGGTCATAAAATCCACTTTTTCTGTTGCCTGTTTTTCTAAAATATTCAGAAAGTGTCCGATTGTCAACTGCTCCGGGCTTTCCAAACCGATCATGGCTTCGTATATCGGCACGGTTCCGAGGGGAACATTGAATTTTTCGGTGATGTTTTTTCGGAATTGGCTGATATTTCCGGCAATGGACAAATCCATGACCGCATCCGCGCCGCTTTCCACCGCAGCCTGCGTTTTGTCCATTTCTTCGCTCAGATTGCAGCGATGCGGCGAAGTCCCGATATTGGCGTTAATCTTGATGCGGGTGCCTCTGCCGATGGCAATCGGATCAAAGCCGTTGCGCCGGTTGTTGCGGGGAACCACTGCATATCCGTCAAGAATGTCTTTTATAAGTTCCTGAACGCCGATGCCTTCGTCCTGTGCTATTTTATGGATAAAACTCGGAATATTTTTTTGTTTGAGTTCGTCAATAAGCGTCGTCATTTTTTGTCTCCCATGTAAACGGAATGATTCAGAATCAAGTCAGGGGCATTTCCTGAATTGTCCTAAAACGAAAGGGCTATATCGGACATTATGGGGACTGTCAAGCCCAAAATATGCACACACCTGATATTCCAATGCTCTCGGATAATTTTTATATTTATAAGATAAATCTCTTTTTTGTCAACATTTTTTCTATATTTATCTGAGGAAAACAGATGATTCTTCATAATATTTTGTTTTTATTATATATAAAAAATTCAACTCTTAATCGGCGTTAAGCATGATCTGTCAGCCCCGTACAGTCCGGAAGTAAATCCTGCGGAACAACTGCCGGACAAAAATTTCTAATTTATATTTATAGTGATCCAATTTCGGTTTTTTACGGCATACTTTCTGCTTACATGCCGTATTCCGTTTTCAGATGTCCGTCTGTGTATGTCTGTGTGCGTCTGCGGCAGAAAAACAAAATCGGATCAGTATAATTTGGTTCTTTACAAATTTTTACTATATCTTTATAATATTTTTCAGATTCGGAGGAAAATATTATGAAAAAAATTTACAAACTCACCCTGATTCTTCTCGTTCCCACGCTCTGCGTGGGAATGCAGCCCGGACGATCCGCGTCCATCCGTGAAAGGGCCGCAGGACATTCCCACGCGGAGCGTCAATGGCATTAAGTTAAGAGAAAAATGTAGGTCGGGGTGAGCCCGCGAACCCCGACATCATCCGGGGCAGGTGTCGGGGTTCGCAGGCTCACCCCGACCTACGAAATTGTCAGCTTGACGGCATTGACGCGGAGCGTGGGAACGAGGTCAAAGATTCGGAGGAAAATATTATGAGAAAAATTTACAAACTCACCCTGATTCTGAAAAAGTATTTCAATACCGATTTTGGGTAGTGGTGTAAAAGAGGTGATTTCGGGGTGTCATTCTGAGCCGAAGCCCTGAGCGGAGCGAAGGGTCAGCGAAGAATCCCGTTTTTTATAATACGCTGTTATGATAAGAAATTCTTCACTGCGTTCAGAATGACAGGGACAGAGTTTGTCACCTCTTCTGCACCACCACCAAATTTTGAATCGCAAACGGTAAGGCAATCCAATGGATACAAACGGCAAACTTTATGTGGTGGCGACGCCCATCGGAAATCAGGACGATATTACCTTGCGGGCGATTCATGTTCTCGGAACGGTTGACCTGATCGCCGCAGAAGATACCCGGCATACGGGAAAACTTCTGGCGCGCCACAACATCAAATCAAAACTTGTCTCATACCACGAGTACAATGAAAACGAGCGCGCTCCGGAACTGATTCGGAAACTCAGAGAGGGCGCATCGCTTGCATTGGTCTCAAACGCGGGAACGCCTGCGGTGTCCGATCCCGGATACCGCCTTGTCAAAGCCGCGGTTGAAAACGGCATAACGGTCGTGCCGATTCCGGGCGTATCCGCCGCGGTGACGGCTCTCAGCGCCGCAGGTCTGCCTACGGATGCTTTTATGTTCATCGGCTTTCCGCAAAAGAAAAAAGGAAAGCGTTCTGAACAGTTGAAAAGACTTGCCCATGAAAGCGCAACTGTTGTATTTTATGAATCTCCCAAACGCATTCTGTCTTTTATCGCCGAAGTGATTGAGATCATGGGGGATCGCTACGCTGTTCTGGGAAGGGAACTGACCAAATTCCACGAGGAATTTCTACGGGGAAAACTGTCTGAAATCCTGAGTGCGCTTCAAGCCCGTGACGCGGTAAAAGGCGAGTGTACGCTTCTGATCAAAGGCTGCGACGAAGAAGATAAAGAAGAAGAAATTTCTCCTGAAGCAATGAGATATGAAATCGAACAGGAGCTTGAAACCACAGGCATTTCGGAATTGTCAAAAAAACTTGCAAAGGAATACGGGCTTTCCCGAAAGTCGGTTTATGAGGAAATTCTGAGGCTGAAAAAAAATTAGCCACGAATGAACACGAATGTTTTCACGAACAGCAATCACGAATTTTTTAATAAAAACGAATCGGTATGAAACACCACGAATAGATTTGGTCTCGCTCCCACGTTCTGCGTGGGAACGCCCCCCCGAAATATGCTCTGTTCGCGCGGCGGCAGGGCGGACGCGGAGCATCCGGGCTGCATTCCCACGCAGAGCGTGGGAACGAGACCGAATGCGTAACTCATAAAGTTATTACGAAAAACCACGAATAATTTTTTATTTTTCATTCGTGTAATCTTTGAAAGCGGAAAGCGAATCGGTATCAGAATGACATTTCCGAATCACCTGCTTTTGCATCCCCCATTTTTTTCCGCTTTCCACCGCCAATCTGTTTCAGTTTTTATTTGACCCTCTCAGCTTATATCTGCTATATTCAAAAATTTAATAAGTTATGAAAAAAACGCCTGCCGTCGGGTTCGGACTGACAAATCCTGTCCGGCAAAAGCGTCTTTGTATTAAAGGAAAACACATAAATTCATGGCACTTGTAAGCATAAAAGATTTAAGTGTGAGCTTCGGCGATCCGCCGCTGTTTGACAGCATCAGCCTGCAAATCGAAGCAGGGGAGCGGGTCTGTCTTGTGGGCAGAAACGGCGCGGGAAAATCCACCTTAATGAAGCTCATCACAGGGGAAATGCTTCCGGATACAGGCGAAATTCTGCGACAGGAGGGGTTGCGGATTGCCCGTTTGGATCAGGAAATTCCGCAGAAAATAAACGGCACAATTTGGGATACGGTTTCCGAAGGATTGGAAAATCCCGCAACTCAGGCAGAATGGCAGAAACTTCGGAAAGCGGAAAAAATGATCTCACAGATGAAACTGCCGCCGGACGCGGCATTCAAGTCGCTTTCCGCAGGAATGAAACGCCGGGTTCTGCTCGCGGCGGCATTGGCTGCCGAACCGGACCTTCTGATATTGGATGAACCCACCAACCATCTGGATATTCACGCCATTGTCCGGATGGAGGAATTTCTGCTCCGCTATGTGAAGACGATTCTCTTTGTGACCCATGACCGGATGTTTCTGCAAAAACTGGCAAGCCGTATTGCGGAACTTGACCGGGGGCGTCTTACAAGCTGGGCATGTGATTATGAAAGCTATCTGGAACGCAGGCAGCTTGCAGTTGAAACCGAAGAAAAGCAGCAGGGTCTGTTCGACAAAAAATTAGCAAAAGAAGAGACATGGATTCGTCATGGCGTGAAGGCGCGGCGCACGCGTAACGAGGGCAGAGTCAAAGCATTGGACAAAATGCGGGAACTCCGGCAGGCAAGAAGAAAGCGGACCGGCACGGTGATGATGCAGGCGCAGGAAGCGGAGCGCACTGGAAAACTTGTCATCGAGGCAAAGGATGTGAGTTATTCGTGGGAGACAATGCCCGTGATTCAGAACTTTTCAACCGTTATCATGCGGGGCGACAAAGTGGGCATTATCGGGCCCAACGGCTGCGGAAAAACCACGCTGCTGCAACTGCTTCTCGGCAGAATTTCAGCGCAAAACGGCAAAATCCGGCACGGCACGCATCTTGAAACTGCTTATTTCGATCAGCTTCGCGGGCAGTTGGATGAAGACAAAACCGTGCAGGAAAACATCGCCGACGGCAATGATAACGTCATCATCGCCGGAAAACCCCGTCATATCATCGGCTATCTCAAGGATTTTCTGTTTACGCCGGAGCGGGCCCGCAGCCCGGTTCGGATTCTCTCCGGCGGCGAGCGGAACCGCCTGCTGCTCGCCAAGCTTTTCACAAAGCCCTCCAATGTGCTGGTCATGGACGAGCCGACCAATGATCTGGATACGGAAACGCTGGAACTGCTTGAAGAACTGCTCATAGATTACAGCGGAACACTCTTGCTGGTCAGCCATGACCGGGCTTTTCTCAACAATGTCGTGACCGGCACGCTGGTATTTGAAGGAGAAGGACAGATCGGCGAATATGCGGGGGGATATGATGACTGGCAGTCGGCGGCAGAAAACAGGAGACAGCAGCAGGCAGGTGACAGGGCGCGGGACTCAGGGCGAAAGTCTCAGGCGATGCCCAAAGCGGAAAAACCCCGTCCGCAGAAACGCTCTGACAGGCTGAGTTATAATGAGCAGCGTGAATTGGAAAGCCTTCCCCGGCGCATTGAGGCTTTGGAGGCGGAACAGCAGGAGTTATATCATCAGATGGCGGACCCGGCGCTTTATCAGCAGCGCGGCGCGGAGGTTACGGCATTCAGCAGCAGGCTGAAAGCTGTGGAACAGGAATTGGAAGCCGCTTATCAGCGCTGGGAGGCATTGGAGGAAAAGGAGAAATAAAGTACCTGTGCAAAAGTTTTCAGGTATTTTTTTCCGGTAGTGGTGTAGAAGAGGTGATAAACTTTGCTCCTGTCATTCTGAGCGCAGCGAAGAATCTTTTATTATGACAGTCTATTATAAAAAATGAGATTCTTCGCTACGCTCAGAATGACACCCTGCGATCACCTCTACTATACCACTACCTTTTTTCCGGAGTGCAGAAATTGATAGCCGTGTAGAAGCAGTTGATTTTAGGGCGTCATTCTGTCTTCTGCACCGCCGCCAAATTTCATTTCAGCACTTTGGAATCCTTATTGAATCTGCTGAAAAAATTGTGGGAACAGATATTTTTCACAGAAGTCTTTATTAAAATCTTTTCGTGTTTTCAAAGCCTTTGTGTTTTCGCAATCCGTTTGAAACATATCTCCTTGACTTTGAACAAAAATGTGATAAGCTTTCGGATATTTCGGAAGCAGATGCGTATTGAATTTTTTTAAGAAACGGCTTCCCCCCTCTTTCTAAAGGGGGGCATGGGGAATTTCTGCGCGGCAGAGACGCAAGGTTTTGCGTCCCTGCGAAAATCCCTCTTCAGAAAAGGGGGAAATGAATGTCTTAATCACTGCCGAGAAACTAAATTTCTTGAAGAAAGAAATTTTCAGGAGAGCCAAACATCATGACAACAAACGCAGGCATTACAAGCCATAAGATCAAATGGTGCGATTTGCGGTGTGAAGAAGCCGATTTTGCAAAAACTGAGGCATTGGACGGCAGTTGCCGCACATTTCTGTCGCTCTGGTGTAACAAATTGAAAAAGCATGTCACCAAAAATGCGCCCTGTGAAGTCCTTTTCGGAGAAAGAAGACCGACCACAGGTTTTTAGCTGAATGAATTACGTTTTCAATTGTCCCGATATGCGATTTTCTGTAGGCGGGCATAACATGCCCGCCCTGCTTCACAATATGAAACAGACATACAACAACTTTATTTTTTACTGGGTTCCGGTCATTGCTTACTGTGTTTTTATTTTTATACAGTCCGAATTTCCCTCCGCCGTCAAAACACGGGATATTCCTCACATAGACAAGCTTATTCATTTTCTCGGATACGGGCTTCTCGGCATTCTTTTTTTCAGAGCCTTCCGCACAACCTCCCTGAAAGAGAATGCAGACCGGCTGATGCTGGTCAGCATGGCGGCTTCCGCGCTTTACGGTGTCAGCGATGAGATTCATCAATATTATGTTCCATTCCGCAGCGCCGATATTGCCGATGCGCTGGCAGATACGCTCGGCAGTGTTTACGGTGTATTTTTTTATCAGATCATTATCATAAGATATGCTGATAATCCGTTTGTAAATCTTGTATTGACAAAGTTTCGGAATTTTTATAAAAAATAACTGAAGGATCGAGGCGTTTTCTCCACCGAACTGTCATTTTGAGGAAGCAGGAGTCATTTTGAGAAAGAAACAAACTGTCATTTCAAGAAACGAACCAACTGTCATTTTAACGAACAAACAAAGAGTCATTTCTTTTAATTGAGAATTGGAAAGATTTCTCGCTCCGCTCGAAATGACAGTGCGGGGAAATTATCGAAATGACAGCAAGTTATTGAAATGACAGCAAGTTGTCGAAATGAGAGTAAGCTGAAGGATGTGGCAGCGCAGCGTGCGTATGCCTATGGAATAAAACAAGGAGAATACTTTTAGCTATGAGTGAACAACATCAGATCATCATAAACGGAAATGAGTTTTCTTATGAACCCGGCGAAACCATTCTTGAGACGGCGCGCCGAAACCATATTGACATTCCTACGCTTTGTTATCTGAAAGGCGCGACACCCACCGGAGAATGCCGAATCTGCGTGGTGGAAGTGGAAGGCGCAAGAACGCTTGCGGCATCCTGTGCGACGCCGGCGGCAAACGGCATGATTGTCCGCACGGAATCGCCGAAAGTGGTGGAAGCCCGGCGTCTGATCATTCAACTGATGCTGTCTTCGGGCAATCACAACTGCGCGGTTCGCGGCTCGGACAGCAAAGACTGGACGCAGTTTCAATTGGATGTGCATCAGGCGGACAGCAGCTCCGAACTCTGTCCGGTCTGGGGAGATTGCAGGCTTCAGGACCTTGCCTACCGCTATCAGGTTTCAGGCGAGCGTTTTCCGAAAACAGAGACTGTCTATCCGATAGAAAGCGTAAATCCTTTTATCGTAAGGGATTTTTCCAGATGTATTCTCTGCGGGAGATGCGTTCAGGCATGTAATGAAGTTCAGGTGAACAACGCCATTCATTTCGGGTACAGAGGCGCGAGTACCAAAATCATTGCCGCCGGCGACCGCCCGCTGAAAGATTCGGACTGCGTGTTCTGCGGGGAATGCGTGCAGGCATGTCCGGTGGGCGCGCTCGTGGAGAAAGATGTGCGTTACCGTGTGCGTCCGCGTGATACAAAGAAAGTCCGCACGACATGCGGCTACTGCGGCGTGGGCTGCCAGATGTTCCTGCATGTGAAAGACGGGAAAGTCGTGAAAGTCACGGGCGTTGAAGATGTCGCGCCGAATTACGGCAGTCTCTGCGTGAAAGGCAGATTCGGCTTTGATTTCATCTCGTCGCCGGAACGCCTCACGGTCCCGCTGATTAAGGAAAACGGAAAATTCCGTGAAGCCTCGTGGGATGAAGCCCTTGATCTTACGGCAAAAAAGCTGGGTGAGATCAAAGAACAGCACGGCCCGGACAGCATCGGCGTGCTGACCTCCGCGAGGATCACCAACGAGGAGAACTACATCGCGCAGAAATTCGCCCGCGCGGTGCTGAAAACAAACAACGTGGATCACTGCGCCCGTCTCTGACACAGCTCCACGGTGGCCGGTCTGGCTGCCGCATTCGGGAGCGGGGCGATGACAAACACAATAGGCTGCATTGAAAAGGCGGATGTGATTCTCGTAACAGGCTCGAACACCACTGAAAACCATCCGGTGCTTTCCGCTTCTGTGAAACGGGCGGTGTCGTTCAGAGGCGCACGCCTGATTGTGGTTGACCCCAGAAACATAAAGATAGCCGGTTTCGCCCATCAGCGGCTGCGTCCGAATCTCGGCACCGATGTCGCGTGGATTAACGGCATGATGCACGTCATCATCAAAGAGAATCTTTATGATAAAACTTTTGTCGAAAACCGCACGGCAGGATTCGACGAGCTGAAAAAAACCGTTGAAACATACACGCCGGAACACGTTGAGAAAATCACGGGCATTCCGGCAAAGCAGCTTGCAGATGCCGCACGGATGTACGCAGAAGCGCAGCGGGGCAGCATTCTCTACTGTATGGGCATCACCCAGCATACCTCCGGCACGGACAATGTGAAATCGCTGGCAAATCTCGCCATGCTCTGCGGAAATCTCGGCATCGAGGGCGGGGGCGTGAATCCCCTGCGCGGGCAGAACAACGTGCAGGGCGCGTGCGACATGGGCGGTCTGCCCAATGTCTTCACCGCTTACCAGCCCGTGAACAGTCCGGATGCGCTCAAGAAAATGGAAGGCGGATGGAACGTGACCGGACTTTCCGCAAAACCCGGACTCAAAGCCACGGAAATGATCCCCGCGGCCCTTGAGGGAAAAATAAAAGCCCTCTATATCATCGGCGAAAATCCGCTGGTTTCCGACCCGGATCTGAATCATGCGGAACACTGTCTGAAACACCTTGATTTTCTCGTCGTGCAGGATATTTTCCTCACGGAGACGGCAAAGTCTGCGGATGTGGTGCTGCCCTCCGCGTGTTTTGCCGAAAAAGAAGGCACGTTCTCAAACACCGAGCGCAGGGTCCAGCGGGTGAGAAAAGCCGCGGAGCCGCCCGGACAGGCAAAAGAGGACTGGAAAATCACGGCGGAAATTTCGACCCGCATGGGGCATCCCATGTCCTATTCCGACACCGAGGCGATTTTCGGGGAAATCCGCAAAGTCACGCCGTCGTATGCGGGCATCACATATCAGCGGATTGAGGAAGAGGGCATCCACTGGCCCTGTCCGAATACGGAACATCCCGGCACGCCGGTGCTGCATACGGCTCAGTTTCCCATCGGGAAAGGAAAATTCCATGCGGTTGAATGGATGCCGCCTGCGGAAACAGCGGATGCGGAATATCCCGTGTATCTGACCACCGGACGTGTGATTTACCAGTACCACACCGGCACCATGACCATGAAAACCGGAGGGCTGAACGAGCGTGCGCCGGAAAGTTTCGTGGAAATCTCGCCCGCGGACGGCGGAAAATACGGGCTGAGACACGGCGATCTGGCGGAAATCGCCTCCCGGCGGGGAAGCATAACCGCCCGGGTGCAGTTCTCGGACAAAGCCGCGGACGGGACAGTCTTCATTCCCTTCCATTTCGCCGCAGCCGCAGCTAACCGGCTCACCAACGCCGCGCTCGATCCGGTTTCGGGCATTCCCGAATACAAGGTCTGCGCCGTGAGGCTGTCAAAAGCCGCGTAATGTCTAAGCGGTGGGCATTTTATGCCCACCCTACATATTTGAGAGAGATAACATGCCCGCCCTGTTCCTGTCGTTTCAAGCGAAGAAACAGGCGGGGGCGTAACCCCGCCCTACCGTAAGAAATGCTCGCCTCTCCCCTGTCATTTCGAGCGCAGCGAGAAATCTCAGATTCCTCGCTGCGCTCGGAATGACAGTTTGGGCAGTGGTTTAAACCCGTTGATAATAATCTTCAGTAAAGCGGCCCGGTCTGAAAACAGACAAACCCGCTCTACAGTCCTTCAACGGATTTGACCCACTGCCACAGTTTGCAGTGCTTGGAATGACAATATGCAATTTGCTGAATGCGCAACTTTCCCCTGCTGAATAATCCTTCCACCCCATTGACTTGCCGCTTATTCATCATATAGACTTAAATTAAATATCGGGACAGAAAGTTTTCCGGCATTCAGTTTCCGATAAAATCTTATTGAATAAGCGAGTTAAAATGATTGCAACTTCACCCCAAAAAATTACGATTCTTTTTCAAAGGATAAAAGCCCGTTTCAGGGAACGCAGGCGTAAAAAGCGTTATGCGGTTTCTTGGGACGGTATGCTGGAAGTCTGCTTTCCCGATTTTCAGAAACAGATAAAGGTTGCAGTGGGAGATTTTTCAGGATCAGGGGTTCGTCTCTGTGCAGAACAAATTTATTTAGACGAGCGCCGCATGATCGTCTCCAATCCGATGCCGAAACTGAATCTGAAAATTTTTCTGCCGGACGGGGGGATATTTGAGTCGGAAATAACGATACACTGGTATAGCTGGTCAGTTGAAAAATGCCTTTTTGAAATCGGAACGGCGTTCAAAAATTTATCAGAAGAAAAAAAGAGCGTTATTGACAATCTGACCGAACAGCTTCGCTGTCAGCATTTCGCCAAAGCTGAAATTAGACGAGATTTGACAAGCCCGCTATTATAAAGCGGAGAGAGAGGGTAAAGAAAATATTTTCAGAGGAAAATCGCCGAGGTTCAAAAAAATTCCGGCAGACTCTCCTGCAAATGCAGATATTGCTTTATTTGCCGAAGCTGCCGGATGTTTTGCTATGGAAGGAAATATTCAGGAGACCGAAAGGAAAAATCTGCCGCCTCCTGTGTCAAAAACTGAGTTTCCTGAAGAAACTCAGTTTTTTTCAGTAATGCTTTTTTAATCTTCATGCTCGGCTGCAGCCTGTTTGCCGGTTCCTGTAAGGCCGTACATGGAAGTGCTGCCGCTGGACCAGTATTCAAGAACGCCCTGTTCCACCAGCTTGTTGATAACCTTTTTGGCTTCTCTGGGTTTTTCGCCCAATATTTCAGCCAGATCGTTGAAATAAAACTTGCTTTTGGTTTTCAGCTTTTTGGTAAGCCCTTCAACGATTTTCTGTTTGGCTTCTTCATATTCCATTGTAAAAACCCCCCTTTTTTCGATCAGGTTGCAGGTGACAGGTGACAGGTTGCAGGTGACAGGTTAGCCGA
>DZCT01000125.1:0-3973 GCA_022736535.1 Desulfatirhabdium butyrativorans
TCATTTACATAATATACTGTTATAATAAGAGATTCTTCACTGCGTTCAGAATGACAGGGACAGATGCGCCCTCTGCGCCTTTGCGAGAGACTCAACATGCGAGAGACTCAGAAAATTTTTTAAGAAAAGGGTTTGAATATGCAGATTTATGTATGTGTGAAACACGTTCCGGACACTGCGGTGCCGATTAAGCTGACGGGAAAAAACAGTTTTGACGAATCGGTCAATTTTGTGGTGAATCCCTATGATGAATTTGCGGTGGAACAGGCGGTTCAAATCAAAGAAAAACAGGGCGGCGAGGTCGTGGTCGTGACAGTGGGAAAAGAAGCCGCAATGAAAAGCGTCCGTTCCGCGCTGGCGGTGGGTGCGGATCGCGGCATTCTGATCAAATGCGATACCTCGTTTCCTGACAGCACAGTGGTCGCTCAGGCAATCAAAAAAGCCATTGAGCAGGATGGAAAGCCGGACATGATTTTTACCGGAAAACAGTCGGTTGACAGCGAAGGAATGCAGATTCCCTATCGGCTGGCAGCCGCGTTTGATATGCCGGCAGCAACGGAAGCCGCGGCATTTTCCATGTCTGACGGCAAAGTGACGGTTGAACGGGAAATCGGGGGCGGCGCACGTCAGGTCATTGAAATGACGCTGCCCTGCGTGGTAGCGGCGACAAAAGGGCTGAACCAGCCTCGTTATGCGAATATGCCCGGCATCATGAAAGCGAAAAAGAAAGAAGTGAAGCAGTTCAATCTTTCGGACATGGTTCCCGATCTCAGCATTACGGGGACAGAACTGCTTGAATTGGAACTTTTTCCCGACAAAGGCAAGGCAAAAATGCTTCAGGGAAGCCCGAAAGAAGCGGCGGAGCAATTAGTGAAACTGCTTAATTGATGATAATTTTCCCCCTTTTTTAAAGGGGGACAAAGGGGGATTTTTGGCGGGCGGCACAGAAATCCCCCCTGCCCCCCCTTTAAAAAAGAGGGATCATTTACGGGATTTTTCTAAAAGAGGAAATAATGGCAAATATAGGCGTACTGATTGAAACAACAGATAAGGGTGACGTTAAAAAAGCGAATTTCGGCGTGATGACCGCCGCGCGGGGAAACGGCGGCAATACGGTTTTCGGTCTGCTCATCGGAGCGGACGCGGCGGCGTGCAAAGACGCAGTTCAGGCTTACGGCGTGCAGAAACTTGTCCCGATTTCCGCGGCGGGAGCGGATTTGTCCTCAAGCCCGGATTTGCAGGCAAAGGCATTGGCGGAGGCTGTCAAAAATTTTGATATAAATGTGCTGTTCGGTCTGAGCAGCAGCACGGGAAAAGACCTTCTGGCACGCACAGCCGCGATACTGAATCTGCCCTTGGTGTTAGACTGCGTGGGCGTGAATCTGGCGGAAAATATCGCGACCAAATTCCATTTTGCCGGAAAAACTTTTGCGAAAATCAAAATTAAGGCGGAGCGTTGGATTTGCGGCATTCGTCCCAATTCTATGGAAGCAAAACCGGCAGCCTGCGAGACAGAAATTCTTTCTTATGCCGCGCCGGTTCATGATACGGGGCGAATGAAGATCAGGGAAGTGAAGAAAGGCGATTCGGACCGAATCGAGTTGACCGAAGCGGACATCATCATCAGTGCTGGGCGACCCATCGGCTCTGCGGAAAACTTCAAGATTCTGCATGACTGCGCCAAAGTGCTGGGCGCGGCTGTGGGCGCGTCCAGAGCCGCGGTGGATGCCGGTTTTGCGCCTTATGAAATGCAGGTGGGACAGACCGGGAAAACCGTAAGTCCGAAAGTTTATATCGCGTGCGGCATTTCCGGCGCGGTTCAGCATTTTGCCGGCATGAAAACATCAAAGACCATTGTGGCGATCAACAAAGACCCGGAATCGCCGATTTTCGGCAAATGCGATTACGGTATCGTCGGCGATCTGTTTGAGGTGGTGCCCGAGCTGACGGACGCGCTCAAACGCGGCTGATATTTTTTATCCCTTGCAGGTGTTAATATTTTTGTGGCAGCATTCCGAACACAGGTCTGTCATTCTGAACGCTGATATATTCCGAAAGCAGGTCTGTCATTCTGAACACAGGTCTGTCATTCTGAACGCAGTGAAGAATCTCTGTTTATCATCACTGAGATTCTTCGCTGCCCCTTCGTTGCGGATGGGTTAGGCGTGAAGGGTTTTGTAAAGTCTGTCTTAATTATTTTCAGTCCGATTTATCTGTCATACTGAAACAACAAAATAAATATCTATTTACACAATATATTGATATTTGTCTGCATCAATACACAAGATATTGTCAGCAAAGATTTTACAGCAGTTTTTTTACACAATTGACTCTTGACTATTTGCCGTTAAAAGATTAAAAAGTGTTCTTTCTTAATCCGGAAAATTCTGAAGAATTGGAGAATTGTCTTAATAAAAATAATTTAACAGCCGAAAAGGATTATTTTTCTCATTTCACAGTCTGCATGGGAATACGGAAAGAGTCCGCTCCGTGTCCGCCTGCAACACCTTTACGGCAGGGAAAGTGTCCGGCGCGCCGAAGGGGGAAATGAGGACTCAGGCTTCTGATTTATAATAAAATTTTAAACAGATGAGTGTATTTTGTTCTTACAGAACGGTTAGCCGCATGTTCAGCAAAATACGCGGGGGATAGGTGTTTGCCTTTTTTCTGAACAGGGAAGATATTCTCCCTGTTGCATTTCTGCCGCTGAAAAATAAGATATGTTATTTATAGAAATTTCAGATAATTTTTTCAATGCCGATAATAAATATTACCATACACATAAAAATCGGCTATCTTACATCTTTTATAAAAAAATTATTTTTCCGTCAGGCGCTGCATAAAATCTTGATTATGCAAACTTTATACCTTTATTCACGGTCTATAAGAATTTTGATTCAAACTGATTGTATTCAGATTAAAATTTTCTGAAACAACAACTTTTGTTTATGCACTTTCAGTGCTGAATATAAAAAGCTGTTAAAAAAATTAATGGTTGCCCTGTAAATTTTTTGCATTTTATGCAACATCGCAAAAGAAGGGGCAGTTTTATTAACCCCAAAAAATAAGATAAGGAATAACAATATGTCGCAGACATTCGCAAGGAATTTTTTTAAAAGCCTTACTTTTGTTGTGGTTACAATCAGCTTTTATTCCTGTTCCTCAATTCATGTTTCACCTCTTCAGGCAAAATCTCACGTTTTTTTCTATGAAGCCGAAATCCCTTCCCAAAAGACCGATCCGCCTCCCGCCAATATTGCGGATCAGTTTGAAACCCTTGCCCGTGAAATTGAAATGCTTGCCGATCACTTTGAAATCATTGAAATATCCGAAGACGATGTGGCAAAAGCGGAAGCGGAAGCGGAAGATGACTGCGGGTGTGAAGAAAAAGATCGGAACAAGAAGAAAAATCTGAAGGCGGCTAAAAAAGCTCCGCCCCTTAAAAAGACTGACGCGAAGTTTTATTCAAAGTATTCCAAGAAATTGGGCATTCCGCTGAACGGAACGGAAGATAAGCAGTTGATTCTGGCTATCAATAAGTGGATGGGAACGCCTCATCGGATGGGCGGATGTTCAAAAAAGGGGATGGATTGTTCCTGCTTTGTCAAAACGGTTTACAGGGATGTTTACGGTATCAATCTGAACCGTTCATCAGTAAGCATCTATTATAACGACCTGTCGCCGATCCGAAAACGTGATTTGCAGGAAGGGGATATTCTTTCCTTCAAAATCAGGGGCAAAAGGATTTCCCATGTGGGAATCTATCTGAAAGACAATAAGTTTGTTCATTCAAGCCGTAAATACGGGGTCATGATCAGCGACATGAATGAAAAATATTACCAGAAACGGTTTTTCGGTGCCGGACGTGTGGCGGACAAAAGCATCCAGTTTTCAAAAGCATCAGGGAAAAGCGCCGGACATGTGACAGACAAAAGCATCAAGTTTTCAAAAGCATCGGGGAAAGGCGCCGGAC
>DZCT01000125.1:4073-11777 GCA_022736535.1 Desulfatirhabdium butyrativorans
GCATCAAGTTTTCAAAAGCATCAGGGAAAGGCGCCGGACGTGTGACAGACAAAAGTATCAAATTTTCAAAAGCATCGGGAAAAAAATCAAAGGCAAAATGGGATTGATACTTGTGCCATTCTGAGCGAAGCAAAGAATGACATAAAAGCAGAACGGGTTTCAAACCCGTTTTACCGAGATACTTCGCTCTGACAGCCAGACCCTGAAGTTTTTTTAAAACCCTCAGGGTTTTACTGTGTCATTCTGAGCGCAGCCTGTCATTCTGAGCGTAGCGAAGAATCTCTCTCCCACGCTGAGACCCTTCGCTGCGCTCAGGGTGACATTTCCCAAGCCGAAGTGCTGAAATGAAATTTTAACATTTACGAAATTTCAGCATTTATATATACTTGCTGAAATTTCACTGCGTTCATTTCATCGCTCCGGAATTGAAAGAAAAAAAGGTGCTGATATGGCTTTTATTTCAAAAAGCGACTATGCCGTTTTGGACCGGCGGGAAGTTTCCATGTCTCTCTTTCATCCCAGAGCCGGCTTGAAAATGTCGGAACGGGATATTTTTATTCCGGTGGAAGATCGGATACTGGTCGGCGCCCGTTTTCATACGGTCAGAAAAGACGCTCCCGGTATTCTGTTTTTCCACGGCAACGGCGAGATTGCGGCAGATTATGATGACATCGCAAAGATGTATAACAAAATGGGAATCAATTTTCTGATTGCAGATTACCGGGGATACGGACGTTCAACCGGAAAACCCACCGTCTCG
Organism: Desulfatirhabdium butyrativorans; assembly: GCA_022736535.1. Lineage (GTDB taxonomy): Bacteria > Desulfobacterota > Desulfobacteria > Desulfobacterales > JAIFKL01 > JAIFKL01. The sequence continues at coordinate 4,834 of DZCT01000125.1, forward strand.
GCTATGATGCAGGACTGTCATCTGATCTTTAATTTTACCAAAAACTGGCTCAAAGAAAACGGTTATTCGGGTCCCTTTATTCTGATGGGCAGGTCTTTAGGCAGCGCTTCCGTGCTTGAACTGGCGGCATGTTACAAAGATCAGGCAGATGCGCTCATTGTTGAAAGCGGATTTGCTTATGCCGGTCCCCTGCTGGAACTGATCGGCATCAATATTCGGGAACTGGGATTCAGAGAAGAAGAAGGATTTCGGAATACGGATAAGATTCGGAAATTCGACAAACCCGCGCTGGTTATCCATGCACAATATGACCAGATCATCCCGTTTGCGGACGGACAGGCTTTGTATGATGCCTGCGGTTCTGCGGACAAAACCCTGCTGATGATTCCGGAAGCCGACCACAATGACATTTTTTTCAAAGGATTGTCGCAGTATATGGCGGCAATCAAAACGCTCGTGGAAAAATTGGGGAAAGAAAAAGAATAGGGTGTTTTTTTTGCCACGAATGCACACAAATTCATCACAAATAAAGCACGAATTATCTGATTAAAAACATATTCGTGTTTATTTTGTGAAATATTCGTGTTCATTCTTGGCAAAGCTTTCTTTGCTTTAACATTCAAAAATCAGTTGGTTGAAAAATCATGGACAAAATAGAATACAAGCCCATCGGCATCATTCATTCCCCTTTTAAAACTCAGGAAGGGACGCCGATACAGGCTGTCGGCGGCATCGGCATTGATGCGGTGGCGGAGATATTTCCGGAATATGCCGAAGGTCTTGAGGATATTGAAGGCTTTTCTCATCTTATCCTGCTCTATCATTTTCACCGCTCAAAAGCATTTTCTTTAAAAGTAAAGCCTTTTTTAGATGATGCCTTTCACGGGCTGTTTGCCACCCGCGCCCCGGCGCGTCCGAATGCTGTCGGCATTTCTGTTGTCCGTCTTTTGAGCGCAAATCACGGGAAACTTTATATCCGGGATATTGACATTTTAGACGGAACGCCGCTTTTGGATGTAAAGCCATATATCCCGGAATTTGATGTTCGGCACGCGGAAAAAACAGGCTGGTTTGAAACCTGTGCAAAAAAAACCGCACAAACGCAGGATGACGGAAGATTTTCAAAATAGTTATATTTCACAGTAGAACGGGTTTCAAACCCGTTTTACCGTGCGCTGTTGCGAAAAATCGCTTCGCTTATTTTCACACTCCGGAGCAGCGTTCCTGAAAGCGATTATTTTTTATCCAAATTTTTTTTGAATTGGCTTTCAATGTCGGCAAAAAGATTTTTCTGCCTTTCAGCTTTTTCCGCCTGCAACGATGCGATTTTATGTCTGAAATCTTTTTTGGCACTTTGAAATCGTTCAATTTCTTCGCGCAGACTGCTTTCTGCCCCTGTCTGAGGAATTTCCTCTATTTTCAAATGATCTTTGATAAAAAGCCGGGTGCCGTATCCGCCTCTTACCACTTCTATGATCCCGATTTCATCAAGCTTTTTGCATATAAAATTGATCTGTTCCAAAGAAAATGACAGGGACTGACAAACTTCGTCAACAGAAGGAGGCGCATTATGCCGGTGTTCAAGCACCCGTATTGTTGCAACGATAAGATGAGCCGTGGAATAAAAATTTTTATTTTCCATAATCACCTGTTTTCAACTTTTTACTTTGAACTTCCCATTAAATATTCGGATATATCTCTTTAAGTCAATTCTTGACATAAGCGTATAAGCAGAGTAACATTTCCCTATCATTTGTCAAGATAAAGGCCGTGCGCTGCTTTTTATGAGGCGCAGAAAAGCAGAGGGGTTTCCCACAGAGACCACAGAGTTTTTAAAATAATTCTCTGTGCGCTCTGTGGGAAAAAGATAGCCCACGGAGATCACAGAGAGGCACAACCATACACCGAGGAAATTTATAACCATGACAGAAATTATTGATGTGAAAGCAAGAGAAATTCTGGATTCCAGAGGGAATCCCACTGTTGAAGTTGATGTTGCCCTTGCCTGCGGAGCGGTGGGACGCGCCGCGGTTCCCTCCGGGGCTTCCACCGGCACACGCGAAGCACTGGAACTTCGGGATAAAGAATCCAAACGATTCGGCGGAAAAAGTGTTGAAACCGCTGTAAAAAACGTGATGTCAGAAATTGCCCGGGCAGTTCAGGGCATGGACGCATCCGACCAGACCGTCCTTGACAGGCGCATGATTGAATTAGACGGCACGCCCAATAAAGCAAGGCTCGGCGCAAACGCCATTCTCGGCGTGTCCATGGCCGCGTCAAGAGCCGCAGCAGCAGCTTACGGAATGCCGCTTTACCGCTATATAGGCGGGATCAGCGCGAGATACCTGCCCGTTCCCATGATGAACATCATCAACGGCGGCGCACACGCGGCAAACAATCTCGATATTCAGGAGTTTATGATTGTGCCGGTGGGCGCGTGCAGCATTGTCGAGGCGGTTCAGATGGGTTCTGAAACCTTTCACGCGCTCAAAGCCATTCTGAAAAAAAACAAACTGAACACGGCTGTGGGCGATGAAGGCGGTTTTGCGCCGAATCTCGCATCAAACGAAGAAGCGCTCAAGCTGATGATGGAAGCCATCGAAGCCGCAGGCTACAAACCCGGATTTGACATCTGCCTTGCATTGGACGCGGCAGCAAGCGAATTTTATAAAGATAACAAATATGTCCTGAAATCGGAAAACAAATCCCTGAGTTCGGAAGAAATGGTCGCTTATTACGAATCGCTGGTGAACGTCTATCCGATTATTTCCATAGAAGACGGGCTTTCGGAACAGGACTGGGACGGCTGGGCATTGATGACCAAGCATTTGGACGACGACTGCCAGTTGGTCGGGGACGATATTTTTGTGACCAATCCTGAAATTTTTATGAGAGGCATTGAAAGCGGCATTGCCAATTCCATTCTGATCAAACTGAATCAGATCGGCACGCTTACGGAAACCCTTGACGCGATTCATCTGGCAAAACAGAACGGTTACTCAACAGTGATTTCCCACCGCTCCGGCGAAACCGAAGACACTTTTATCGCCGACCTTGCCGTGGGCATGAATGCCGGACAGATCAAAACAGGGTCCATGTCCCGAACAGACCGGGTTGCCAAATACAATCAGTTGATTCGGATTGAAGAAGAACTCGGTGAAAGCGCGCTGTTTGCAAGAGATGTGTTTTTTATATCCGATGAGGAAGAAGAGGAAGAAGAATAATATCAGAGGAAATCAGACGTTTTGCAGGCATCCGCTCTTTGCGCTGCTGTTTGCGATAGGGGCAGTGTGCTGTCAGTTCCTGTCTCAGGCTTATGCTACAGAAGCCGCCCGCATTCCGGAACTGACGCTTGAAAAAATCGGTACGGCAAAAACACTGCTGGTTTTTCAGAAAAGCCTTGTTTATCCTGAATACGGGGAAGGACCGCCGGTTTTATCTGAGGAAACGCTGAGATATGTTTTTCCCAAAACATTCCGGTCAGATGCTTTTTCGGCAAATCAGCAGCGGATTCAGGTGGTCAGACAGGGTGAAGCTGTGACGATTATTGACGGAAAAACCGGAGCCGCTCCTGCAAACCGTTTTGACGCGTATAAAGACCTGCTGCTTTACCGTTCTCCGCAGTTGCTGAGGGAAAAGCTCTCCGGTCTCGGCATTGACCTGTCAGTTTCAAGTCTGGGACTTTTCAATGAACAGGTTGCATTTGTGCTGGGCGCGGAATATCCTGATATATCCCGTTCCCAGTTGTGGACGGACAAAAAAAGCTTTCTGCCTTTCCGCCTGATGCTGGTTGAACATCAGGAAAATGTACTGGAAATTCGCTGGTTGGAATGGCGGAAGCATGAAAATATCCAATATCCCATGCGTATTGAATTTTATCAGAATCATCGTCTGATTCGTGAAACCGCCGTCAGCAGCATTGAAGTCAATCCCTTGTTTTCTGATGACTTTTTTGACATCGAAAAGCTGAAAGCAGCCTATCCGGCTCCGGAAACAGCAGAATCGCATGAATCGGACAAATACGATGAAGTTCGGGAAATTATAGAAGATTTCAGAAAGGTGTATGAATGAGAGAAGGTTAGAGGTTAGAGGTGAGGGGTTAGGGGTCGCCACCTCTGACCTCTGACCTCTGACCTCTAACCTTTCTAACGAGGCTATTCAATGACTTATTCCACAAAATATATTTTTGTGACCGGAGGCGTGCTTTCTTCTCTCGGCAAAGGGCTTGCGTCCGCGTCCATCGGCGCGCTGCTGGAAAGCCGGGGGCTCAGAGTGACCATTCAGAAGCTTGATCCTTATATCAATGTGGACCCCGGCACCATGAATCCCTTTCAGCACGGAGAGGTCTTTGTCACCGACGACGGCGCGGAAACCGATTTGGATTTGGGACATTATGAACGCTTTGTCAGCGCGGTCATGGGCAGGGTCAACAATTTCACTTCCGGCAGGATTTATCATTCCGTGATCACAAAAGAACGCCGGGGCGATTATCTGGGCGGCACGGTTCAGGTCATTCCGCATGTCACTGACGAAATCAAGCAGAGCATCCGCCTTGCCGCAGACGGCGCGGATATTGTGATCGTGGAAATCGGCGGGACCATCGGCGACATTGAAAGTCTCCCGTTTCTCGAAGCGATCCGCCAGTTCAGAGCCGATATAGGCAAAGAAAATGTCTGCTATATTCATCTGACGCTGGTTCCCTATATCGCAACTGCCGGAGAGGTCAAAACAAAACCCACGCAGCACAGCGTCAAAGAACTCAGGGGCATCGGCATTCAGCCCGATATTCTGCTTTGCCGGACTGAGAGATTTTTATCCAAAGAAATCAAGAGTAAAATTGCTTTGTTCTGCAATGTGGGCGTGGATGCGGTCATCACGGCAAAAGATGTGGAGTGTATTTATGAAGTGCCGCTGGTGTTCAACAAAGAGGGTTTGGACGACAAAATCGTGGAACTGCTCCGAATTTGGACACGGGCACCCCGGCTGGAAGAATGGGAAAAACTTGTTTGGAACATCAAAAATCTGAAACATGCGGTTACGATTGCCATTGTCGGAAAATATACCAATCTGACAGAATCTTATAAAAGCCTGAACGAAGCCCTGTGTCACGGCGGCATTCCGAATGATTGCCGTGTGAATCTCAAATTTGTGGATTCGGAAACCATTCATGCGGAAAACTGCGACACCCTGCTTGCCGACGCGGACGGCGTGCTGGTGCCGGGCGGCTTCGGGTCCCGGGGCATTGAAGGCAAGATTTGTGCGGCAGGTTATGCAAGGAAAAATAAGATTCCGTTTTTCGGTATCTGTCTCGGAATGCACGTTGCCGTGGTGGAATTTGCCCGCAGCGCAGCGGATTTGAAAACAGCTCACAGCGCGGAATTTGACACGGAAACGCCTCATCCCGTGATTTATCTGATGACCGAATGGTATGATGAAAAAACCGGAACGCTTCAGAGCCGGAACATCACATCGGACAAGGGCGGGACCATGCGTCTGGGCGCATATCCCTGCTGTCTGAAAAAAGACACGCTGGCATTTGAGGCTTATCAGTCTGAAAAAATTTCAGAACGGCATCGGCACCGGTATGAATTTAACAATGTTTATAAGGAACGGCTGGAAGAAAAGGGGCTGGTTGTGAGCGGCAGTTCTCCTGACGGGAATCTGGTTGAAATCATGGAGATTAAAGATCACCCCTGGTTTCTGGGATGCCAGTTTCACCCGGAATTCAAATCCAAGCCCATGAAACCGCATCCGCTGTTTACATCATTTATAAAAGCTGCCCGGAAGAGAAGATTCCAAGCCTGAAGCGCTGAAAAAATTTCTCTTTCCCACGCTCCGGAGTGCTAAAATGAAATTTTAGCAAACGGCGGGAGAACAGGCGGCGGGGGCAGTCTGTCTTAGCCTGGGCCCGCCCTACCGTATTTTTTTTTCAAAATATGTAAGAAAAGCGATATTCGGGTGTATAATTAACTTTATACCAATTATTTGCACAACTGCTTTTAACTGCTTTCAAAAAAAAATGCTTGCAAAGTATTTTTTCTATGTGTATATAAGAGATAAGAAAAACAGTTCAGGTTTTTATAACATGAGTTACGCATTTGACGAAATGATACTCCGTTAAAAACATAACCGGACATTTTCGTGGATGGAAATTCCAACGGCGTCAATCCTGTAAGTTGAAAAGGCGTTTGTTTGAAAGCATCTTATTTTCAAGCAAATGCCCTGAAATTAAAGAAGGAATTAGAAGAAATTTTACCGAAAAAAAGGAGGGAGATTTATGGCGTGAAAGCGGTATGCGGGAGAGAGGGTTCTTACGGATTTTAAAATACGCAGTAAATTTTGTTCAAAAGCGGTAAAAACCGATTGAAACGGTAATTTTTGAAAGAAGCATTTTGGACACTTTTTTTTAAGGAGGAAAGAAAATGAAGAAAAGCACGTTGATGACCTTGACGCTTTTTGTCATCATGGGTTGGGCGATAGGGTTTGTGATGCCGCAACAGGCTGCGGCTGTTGCATTTGGTCCTAGTGGTGTTGCTACTTTTACAGAACTAAAGATAAATGTCACTACTGAGTCCGTGGACGGTGTCGCGGTGGGGACGGGCCTGCGCTTCGACATCCTGGCGGACGGCAGCCTGTCCACCCGCGTGCCTCCCCTGGGTTCCTCGGCCTTCGAGGCGGGGGTCCACCAGGGGGATCGGCCCACGCGCCTGGCCAGCCAGGAGTTGGTGGTGTTCGTGGAACAGGTCGAGGGGGGGCTGCGCCCCCTGGCCGTGGACGCGGTGTTGAACGGCTCCCCCGGCACCCTCCTGGAGTTGGACGTGCTGCGGGAGGGAGAGTCCCTCCACTTCGTCCTGGAGCGGCGCGCCGTGCCCGTGGAGCTGCTGGCGGGGGTGGAGCGTGACGCGGAGAATCGCTGGCGTTGGTGGCTCGATTCCGAGGAGCGG
>DZCT01000126.1:0-5235 GCA_022736535.1 Desulfatirhabdium butyrativorans
CTCGTAACGGGAGCAGACCGGCTCTGCCGCAGCCGGAGTTTCCGATATGCAGCGAGGCAGAGCCTCATATCCCCTGCATTACGAGGCAGAGCCTCGTAACGAGTGTGCGTAAAATGAGTTATTCATATTGGTTCAAAATTTTTTCCACCTCATCGGAGGCAAGCCGCCCGTGCATGTTTTCATTCACCTTTATGACCGGTCCCAGACTGCAACATCCGATACACCGCACCGATTCCAGCGTATAACGCCCGTCTTTGCTGGTCTGTCCGTCTTTGAGAGACAGCATTTCCTGAATCTTCTCCCGCACCTTTTCGCCGCCCCGCACATGACAGGCAGTTCCCAGACACACAGAAACAATGTTTCTGCCTCTGGGTTCAAGGCTGAAAGTGCTGTAAAAAGTGGCAACCCCGTAAATCTGGCTGAAAGGAACGCCTATTTTCAGCGCGAGATAATTCAGCGCGGGCGGGGGAAGATAGCTGAATTTTCTCTGAATTGCCTGAAGGATCATGATAAGATTTTCTTTATCATTATTGAAATCTTTCTCGATTATGTTGTCCAATGCCATATAATCAATTTCAACAGGCTGACCGCCGGTCAGCGGACTTGCTTGATTCATCTGTTCGTCTCCTGAATAATTTCTATCATGGGCAAGCGGCTGCCGGCTGAGAGCCGACAGATGATATCCGCTCGCCGCTCCTGTGTTAAGCCGCCGCGGCCTGCTGCACAACAGGACAGTTTTCAACACATGCGCCGCAGCCGGTGCAAAGTTCCATATTGATGCTGCGCGCGCGCTTTCTGACTTTCACCTTGAAATTTCCTTTCGCGCCTTCCACGGATTCAAGATCAGCGTAAGTAATCAGTTCAATATTCAGATGCCGGCCGACCTCGACCAGCTTGGGAGAAATGATTCACATCGCGCAGTCATTGGTCGGAAAGGTCTTATCCAACTGCGACATCACGCCCCCGATAGACGGGGATTTCTCAAGAAGATACACATAATAGCCGGCGTCCGCCAAATCTATGGCAGCCTGCATTCCGGCAATTCCGCCGCCGACAACCAGCACGGATCCGATGACATTTTCAGACATTTTCGTTCTCCTTTTTATGAATGAATATCAGGGAACAGGGCGTTTCATTGTAAAAACAGGAACGCCGAGTTCCCTTTAAATTTTGACATAAATCCCGACTTAAATTCGCTATGGGTTACGCGGTTGTGATTCTCGTTCCCACGCGCCGCGTCAATGCTGTTAAGTTAAGAGAAAAATATAGCGGACAACATCACCGAAATGTAGGTCGGGGTGAGCCTGCGAACCCCGACCTACGGAATTGTCAGCTTGACGGCATTGACGCGCCGTGTGGAAACGTAAAGCGAGTTTGAAACTCGCTTTACATCCGGACGCAGAGCGCAGGGCGAAAAAATTCAACTGCGTAACTCCTAATATTATTTAAATCCGAAGTTTCTTCTGAAACAGGGCAAAAATGCTTTTTTTAAACCGTTAAAAACAGGCTTGTCAACATATTTTAAATATGAGGATTTCGTTTTTGCCTGAAATTCTGATTTAACTATATGATTTAAATATGGAACAGCTATTGAGATAAGTCTGAAAAAAAATATGAAAGGGGTGAGGGGTCAGCGGTAAGAGGTCAGAGGCAGAGGCTCCCCCCTCGACCGCTCACCTCGCACCTCTCACCTCTGACCCCAGAATATACACCGCTTCTTCGAGTCCGATGCGTCCGTCGCCGTTTACATCCGCCTCGGAAATTCTGTACTCAGGAAAAACTGAAAGATCGGCATTTCCGAAACATACCTGAAATGCCAGCACGGCATCATCCAGAGCGATCTGCCCGTCTCCGTTTATATCTCCCCTTTTCCCGTGAATCCGGACCCTGACAGATGCAAGGTTGATTTCCGCGCCGGCAACGGTGCTGCTGTCTCCGAAAAAGAGAAAATCAGACGTGTTGTAAACATCAGGGAAAAAGGCACTTCCATCAACTGTATAATCCCGCAGGGGACCGCTCAGAATCGCTTTGTCGGGATCATCGCCGCCCGCACAGAGATAGTAGCCTTGTCCCTGAATGATGAGCGTGTAAGAGATCAGGCTTGCGGTATCAATCTTTGTACTTTCACCCGCGGCAACAGCGGAAGAGTCGTTTCTGACCCGGATTTCACCGCTCCGGAATCCCAGTTCCAAGCCTTTTCTGTCATTGCAGATAAGGATCATACTGAAGCCGCTTTCATCCCCGTTTTCCGAACTTTCCTGCACCCACTGAACTTCAAATTTCAGCGTAAATCCGAGAACAGGATCAAGCATCGGCATCAGCGGATGCGTTGCGGAAAAGCTGTGAATCTCGGAAATTCCCGGAATTAAAGCCAGATCAGAACATTCCGGCGGGAATGCGGAGGGCACCTCCGAAGTATCAGGAAGCAGAGAAATATCAGGCAATTTACTGAAATAACCGGCGATCTCCTTTACGTCAGCGACGGTGTTCAGATTCGTCATTCCCTGTTTTGTCTTCTGTTGAGCAGAAGTGCAGGTGATTTCACATAATTTCAGACTGACAGAAGAAGCGCAGGAACTCACAAAAGCAGGATCGCAGGAACAGAAATCATCCGGGCTGCTGCTGCTGCATTTCTCACACAGTCCGCATAAAGCGGAAAGAGAAACAGAGAGATTGGAAAACCAGCCCTGTCTGTCCGGCGCGGTGTTCTGTCCGCCGTCATAAAGCACAATATCAGCCGCGCAGATATTGCCCGCAAATGCGGCAAAAAAAATAAACACAAAAAACATCTGACAGGAGAGAAATATTTGTCGTGAAGATTGAAGATATTTTCTCATAAGTTCCTCCGGTGTAATACCAATTCGTTTTCAAAATTGATATGTTCCGCATTCTGTAAAACGGGTTTCAAACCCGAGATAGGGAAAACGCCGACCCTGTTTCCGCACTCCGGATCCGAAAACATCAGCTTTGAAAGCGAATCGGTGTAATGCTATTCTTTTTCCCGCATTTTTTTCAGATATTGCTCCCTTCCCGAACCCTGCCGGTAATATTGGTATCGGACAGGATTTTTTCTGTGATAATCCTGATGATAGTCTTCAGCCCTGTAAAATTCGGCAGCCGGAACAATCTCGGTCACGATGGCTTTATCATATTTTCCGGATGCCTGAAGCGTTTCTTTTGAAGCTTCGGCTGATCGCTTCTGCTCCGCATCGTGATAGAAAATCGCTGTTTTGTACTGAGTCCCCCTGTCGGCAAACTGACCGTTTATCTGCGTGGGATCAATATTTTTCCAAAAGACATCTAATAATTCCGAATAGCTGATTTTAGATGGATCATAGACAATTTCAACCGCTTCCGCATGTCCTGTTTCCCCGGAGCAGACCTGCTCGTAAGTCGGATTTTTCACATTGCCGCCGATATATCCGCTTGTCACTGAAATGACGCCTTTCAGTTGTGCAAACGGCGGCTCCATGCACCAGAAACAGCCGCCTGCAAAAGTTGCTTTTTTATTATCAGCCTGAGTCTTGCCGATGTTTTTTGCCTCTTCCCCGTGAACCGCACCGAATATGCCCCAGAAAATAATACTGATTGTCAGAAAAATAAGAAAATGATTCACGCGCTGTCTCCTTTTCCCTTTAAAAGATTCAACATGCTGAAAATTTTAAAATCTCCGAGTTTCAAATTCAACCTTCCGTAAAATATAACTATATATCCATATCAAAATCAAATCAAGTTGTTTTTCAGCCCGGTCCGGAGAAGATGTCATACCAATTCGGTGTTCTCCGTAAAACCGCTTTTCAAGCGGTTTGAACGGTTCAAGCGATTCAAGCGATTTGAAAAATCGCTTTACGATCCGTAAAACCGCTTTTCAAGCGGTTCAAGCAGTTCAAGCGGTTTGAATCTGTTTTCAGCCCGGGCGCTTTACGGTCTGGTCTGATCTTAGCCGGGCCGGTCTTTGAAAACGAATTGGTATCAAATTGTATTTTTCAAGCTCCAAACGCCGGCACGACAAAACGATTGACAAATATTCACAACTTGTTAATATGAATATCTCTGCTTTTTCTGCGGTTCAGACTCGCAGGACAGCGTACCGGTTAAAACACATCATTTTGAGGTGAGAGATGAAAATATTTGTCACAGGCGGTATGGGATTTGTGGGCAGGAATCTGTCAGATGTTTTGCTGAACAAAGGTCATCAGGTCATTGCAACCGGAACCCGCCCGAATCAGCATCAGATCAGGCATGAAAATTTTACTTATATCTCTGCGGACACGACGCGGCAGGGCGAGTGGCAGGCTTCGGTCAAAGATGCGGATGCGGTGGTGAATCTTGCCGGCAGAACAATATTCAATCTCTGGACCCGGAAATATAAGCAGGCGATTTATGACAGCCGCATACTGACCACACGCAATCTGGTACAAGCCCTGCCTCAGGATAAACAAGTCATTCTTTGCAGCACCTCTGCTGCCGGATACTACGGAAACAGAGGTGAAGACATTCTCAGGGAAAGCGAGACAAACGGAGATGATTTTCTCGCGCAGGTCTGCAAAGACTGGGAGGCTGCCGCATTTCAGGCAGAAGAAAAAGGACACCGGGTGGCGGCCATGCGTTTCGGCGTTGTTCTGGGCAGAAACGGCGGCGCGATGAAGCAGATGATTCCCGCATTCCGATGTTTTGTGGGGGGACCGCTCGGCAACGGTATGCAATGGTTTCCCTGGATTCACTTAGATGATCTTATTTCTGCTGTTCTTTTTGTGATAGAAAACAGCAGTGTCAGCGGCGCGCTCAACTTTGTCGCGCCGAATCCGGTGAGAAATTTTGAATTTGCGGCCACGCTGGGGATGTCGCTGAAAAGACCCTCGATGATGCCCGCGCCTGCCTTTATGATCCGTCTGCTGCTGGGAGAATTCGGAGCCTCTATCCTCTACAGCCAGCGGGCAATTTCTGAGAAACTTTCGGGATACGGCTTTGTCTTTGCATATCCGGATATTCAGAAAGCGGTCGGGAGTATTGTTTCAGCATAAGGGTTCAGCATAAGACGGATGAAAGACAATACATAAGGCTGTCTGTCTGCAAGAACGGGTGAGTGTGTATCTGCAAGGATTGTGTTTAAGCAGTTTAAGTAGGGTGGGCAACTCCGTTGCCCACGCTGTGCTGCTGCTTGGGCTCGTTACGAGGCTCTGCCTCGTAACGTATAGTTGAGGCTCTGCCTCTCTCCGGGCGGGACGCGAGCTA
>DZCT01000126.1:5245-11661 GCA_022736535.1 Desulfatirhabdium butyrativorans
GCGTCCCGCCCTGCATTCATTGCGTTCACATTCAGACGGACAAGCCCGAAAGGTGAGCCGTAATCTTTGCTTATACACAATCCTGAATGTGAACGGTGTGTATTTACCAGCTTGCAATCACAATCAAAGCGTGTTATTCTCTCTGTCAGAATTTATTTGATTCAACATACAAGATAACAGGTTGAATAAAATGAAAAATATTGTTACCGACAAAGACAGGATTCAGGATTTGTTAGCAGAATACATCTCCGGCATATCTGCCGATAAGCTCAGAATCGAATTTGACGAAAATGTTTTTATTGTACGGCCCGCTGAGGAAACTTCTGTTTTGGATATGTTAAGCTCACAGGCAGAAGACCTGGGTCCCATAGATATGTCTGCAAATGTGGATCATTATTTATACGGACTGCCGAAAAGAAAATGAAGAATGCGTTATTTTATTGACACCTCTTATCTGATTGCAATTACGCATAAAAGAGATCAGTATCACGAAAATGCTGTCAGAATAAGCCGGCGCCTTGAAAAACCGGTCAGGCTGATAACTACCCAGGCGGTTCTGATGGAATACGGAAATATGCTTTCGCAGAGGCATATTCGTGAAAAAGCATTCACCTATATTCAAATATTACGCAATGCTGCGGACACGGAAATCATTCCGGTATCCCCGGAACTGTTTGAAAGAGGACTGAGTGATTTCGGCAGGTACAGAGATAAGGAATGGGGCATTGTGGATTGTATATCTTTTGCAGTTATGAGAGAGAAAAATATCTTATACGCACTGACCTCGGATGAGCATTTTGATCAGGCAGGCTTTATAGGGTTGCTGAAATTAGAATAGCCATTCATGCCTTTGCAGATGGATTGTGTTTGAAAAGGGATTGCTTTCAGCCTTCTCACGCCTGAATTTCTGTGTTCATTTCCGCATTCAGCCGGGCGACGGTGGCGGGCAGCAAGCTGCCCGCCCTGCATTTTTTCCGATAGCAAATTTATACGAAGACATATTTTAGGGTTTCTGCCCGGACAGAAGCGGCTCAAAGACCTCCGCAGCAATACGTTGAAATTCCGCATCGAGCGGATTGCGCTTCCCGAAACAAAGCTGAAAATAAACATCCTCGCTTTCACCTTTACCGCCGTCCCAGTAGCGATTCACCTCCCATTTTTTTTGGGCTGATCTCAGGGCATCTTCGGGAGATTTTTTTAATTTCAAGATATACTCATAAGAACTTTCAGGAAAAAAATGAAGCGGTTTTCTCAAGCCTTCCCAGTAGAAATTCAGCAGATTCCTTAAAATATCTTCCGCTTTTTCCTGCGGCTGATATTCCGGCATTGCATCAGAGCCTGCAAACAGACTGCTCCGGGGATAGCTGTCCGCCTGAAGAGCGTTTAACGCGAGATGATGAATCCATGTTTTCAGACGGTCTTTGGGCTTTACAGTTGTACAGCGGAAATGAACCAGCTTTTCAGGATAAATACTTTCAATTCTGCCGGTCAGCTTAAATCCGTTCAGACAAAGATTTGCCTCCAGGGGCTTCATGGGTTTATGCCGGATATGCGGTTTCAATTTTTTGACAAAGCGCTCAACTTCCTGACAGCGCTGTTGATAAACACAGTCGCCCACGGTTCCGTGAGGAAGCTGGCCCGCGGCTTTTTTCAGCGCAGAAAATTTCCTTATATCTCGGTCTTCAATGCCTTTTTCCGCAAGATTTTCATTGAAGAAATATTTGTCCAATCCCTCAAGGTCAAACAATTCTTTTTCTTCAAGAAGGGCATTGTCTTCATCCAGATAAATACCGAGCCGTTTTTTCAGCAGAAATCTTGCCGGATGGCTGAAAAACTGACATAGTTCTCCTAACTGCACTGTTTTCCACGCTTCTTCAGGCTCTGAAAGCGCTCTTGAGATAAAGGGCGCGGGGGCAGTACGAGATTGCAGGAGACATCGGGCAGCTTCGAGATTTTCTTCGGAATAGCTGAAAAGCCGAGCCGCCTGCCGCTTACCTTTTACTGCTTGCCCCTCTCTGAAATATTCCGGGCTGAAAGCCTGAAGCCGGTGTTTTGTAACAATATGATCTGCTATGATGTGCTTTTCGGGAATCTCAAAGCCTTTTTCAATGCAGTCCGAAAGTTCGCTGACCAGCACAGACGGCGGAATGATGCTGTTATCCCGAATGCTTTGCCCCACATAGCTGATATACAATGTCTCGCGTGCCGACAGGAGCGATTCGAGAAAAAGATAACGGTCGTCATTGCGCCGCGACGGGTCCCCCGGCTTCGGAGATTTTGCCATGAGATCAAAGCCCAAAGGTCTGGACTGTCTCGGATAAACATCTGAGTTCATGCCCAAAAGTGCAATGACTTTGAAGGGAATGCTCCGCATGGGCAGCATGGCGCAAAATGTGACGCCGCCGGTAATGAAACCGAAAGGAGAGGGCTGTTTTTTAAAATGCTGCTTCAGGTATGCGGCAATGACGCTGATCTCTGTTTTCTCGTCAAAACCTGAAAGATTCTTTATCTCTTCAAATTCATTCAATTTATCTCGGATATTCTTGGCAGCTTCTTCGGAATCTTCATCCGGCTTGAAAAGGTCGTCCAGGAGATTTTTCAGTGTGTGAGACCATTCTGTCAGTGTCCGCGCCTGTCCGAGCGTGGTTTGCACATAGGAAAAAAGCCGGTCTGTGAAGTCAAGAAACCTGCCGAGGATCAAAGCTTCATTTCCTTCAATGCCGCCGTAGGGAAGAATGCCTTCAAACAGCTTTTCCTCATGTTCGGGCATGGCATATCCCAGCAGAAGCCTTTCCAATCCGGCTTTCCATGTATTTTCGGGGAACCCGGGCAGACCGAGATTTTTCCGGTTCTGTCCGTCAATTCCCCAGCGGATGCCCGTATCTTTTATCCATGTTCTGATTCGCTCAAGATCGGCGTCCGAGAGCGAAAACTTTTGTCTCACAGCCGGCGTTTCAAGGACGGACATCACCTGTCCCGCGCCGAAACGGCTTGTCCGCAGGTCGAGTATCAGGAGAAATGTGTCAATGAGACGATTTTCCGCCCGGAGGCTGCGGTCTGCAATGCTGAAAGGAATGCGGCGATGATCCTCTCTGAGCAAGTCAAACACCGCCTGAATATAGGGAGAATAAGCTTCTATATCCGGCGTCATCACAAGAATGTCTCGCGGCGTCAGACTCGGATTTTCTCCAAACATTTTCAGCAGACGGTCATGCAGCACCTCGACTTCCCGCATGGGACTGTGGCAGGCGTGAATCTGAAGCGATGTGTCATGCGCCGGAATCTCGGTTTTCGGGCATGAGTCATTTCCCCGTTCCCTCAGATTCAGGATGTCGGACTGGAGACAGAAAAGCAGACAGTCTTCTCCCGGATCATCAAACATCTCATCTTCTTCTGTGACTTGAACATCTTGAATACTTTTAAAAAAATCTTTGCCCAGCATTCCCATTGATGCCAAAAGACTGTTGCCCTGTTCAAGATGAAGATATTCCGCGTCAGTCTGTTCCGCGCCCGGCTTGGCGGTCGCCCGCTTTATCTCACGGTTTGAAAGAATATCGCCCCAGAATTCCTTAGACGGATTCATGAGAAAAAGATTCACTTCGGTGGAGGCTGATATGTCCGCAAATATCTGGATATGAAAGCGGGGCAGCGCGGAGATGCCGAAAACGGAGACCCGGGGAAGTGAGAAGTGAGAAGTGAGAAGTGAGAAATTTTTTTCATGCAAAGACTTGGCAATCGCGGCGCGGTGCGCTGTCTCGGCATTTTTGACAAGTTTGCGCCAGAGCATTGCCTGCCAGTGATCTTCCTTTCCTTTTTCCCAGTTTAAAATCATTTCAGGGCGGAACGTGAGATATTGGTCATAAAGATTGGCAATACGTTCAGACAGTTGAAAGCGTTTGAGAGATTCCTCCGCGCCGTTGAAGTATTTTCCGAGTATTTCAAATTCCGGGGCAGAGAGACATTCAGGAAGACATTTCATGATCTTCCACGTCATCACTTTGGGATCATAAGGCGACGTTTTCGGTATTTCCGGCATGATCTTTTGAAATATCTCGTAAACAAAGTCATTGGGAAAAAGAAAACGCACATTTGCACAGATGCCGAGATGCCGGGCAAGTTCCATCGAGACCCAGCGTTTCATTCCCTGACTCTGCACTATAATGACTTCATGCTGTAGCGGAGACGGAAGCGGCATCTGCAATATCTCCGCTAACCTTTCCGCCAGAATTTCCAATCGGTTTCCTGTAAAAAGTCTGAATGTTTTCATAGCAAATATTGAACCACGAAAGCACGAAAGAGATGAAAATCAAAAAAAATGAATGCGGGCAATCCCCCCTTGAGGGGGGCGCAGGGGGGTGTCGTTTCGGAGCAGTCAAAATCTCTGTCCCACGCAGACATCCCCCTGCCCCCTTCAAAGGGGGAATTATTCTTTTATTTCTCCAATAAAACAGCGTGTGATCCCGATATATGAGGCGTTTCAGCCGCTTTAAAGCCGATCTGTTCCGCGGCTGAGACAAGTCTGTCAAATTCTTTTTCCGACACATGCCCTTTAGGTTCGGCTATCAGAAACTGTCCGCCGGATTTTAATGTCTCATATATCTCAGCGAGAAACCGCCCGGCATCCGGAACTTCGTGTATCACGGCAAATGCAAGCGCAAAGTCAATTTCCTGTCTCATGTCATGCAGTCCGAGATCATGCTGAGTGCATATCCGGCTTTCAATTCTGTGAGATAAACCGAGTTTCCCTGCCCGTTTCTCAAGAGACATTATCATCTTTTCCTGCATGTCCACGCAGATCACTCTGCCTTTTTCGCCGACCATGCGGGCAAGGGGCAGGCTGAAAAAGCCCATTGCACATCCGATGTCCAAAACTTTCATGCCTTCTCTGATATAGGGGGCAAGTATTTTTTCGGGATTCTGAAACCATCTTCTCAGAGGACAGGCAAGAACATAGCCGATCCATATCGGACATAATTTTCCGCTCATTTATTTCCTCCTTTGTCTTTCCAATTCCACCATTTTAAAAGTTCGGGTTCATGCGATTCGTTATCGGCATAGTACACCGCGCAGCGGAAAACGTAAAGCATACAGCGATCTATGCGCTGTTTTCTCAAAACGCAAAGCTCATCATACATCTGTTCGGGGTTTCTGCCTTTCAGGTCGCTGACACGAAAAATGCCCATGTCTCTCAAATCTTCGGCAATGCACTTTCCCACGCCGGGAATGCGTTGCAGATCGTCCATATCGTCTCCGTTTGCCGTTTGTTCGGGAATGCAGAGGCAACATCTTGCGAACATCTTGCGTCTCTGCTTCTCACTTCAAACGGCGGACACGCTTCGTTAAGTAATGTAGGGCGGACAAAGCGAAGCGTGTCCACCTTCAACTTACTTTTATTTGTCAACTTAACTTTCCGGTGTCATTCCGGGCGGTCCGCATGTCATTCTTCGTTAAGTAATGTAGGGCGGACAAAGCGAAGCGTGTCCACCTTCAACTTACTTTTATTTGTCAACTTAACTTTCCGGTGTCATTCTGAGCGGTCCGCATGTCATTCTGAGCGGAGCGAAGAATCTCAGACTTCTCCCTTCGGCCGGAATGACAGGGAAAGAGACCCTTCGCCGCGCTCAGGGTGACATACCCGGGAAAGTTGACAAAGTAAAATTACCGGTTTCGGAAAATATCCGCACATATATTTCATAACGTATTCAGTATAATATGCTTTAAAACAGCGGAAATCGGAACTGTGAAAGAGAATAACTACAGTCATAACTTCGCTCAGGGAAAGAGACGATTCTTTTATTCTGTGTTTCTCTCCTTCATCAATAAGGTTTCTATTCAAAACCGGTTCAAATTCATTACAAAAATTATTAACATTATAAAACAGATTATATACACAGATCACGGCTGTTCCCTCCATTTACAGAGTTTAAAATGAAAAATATATACATCTGACAATATTAAAAATCAATCATTTTTTATGTCGAACTCACGTTAATATTATAATTTTTTTTTGACGCAGCCGGCAAAGCGATATAAAAGGAATTTCTCTCTCAGACAGAAAAGAAAGTTCTGAAAATCGGAGCGTAAAAGAGCGGATCGGATTTTTTCCGACATAAACTTGACGGAGGAGCAGCATGAAAAAGGGATATTACGGTCAGGCGGCGGGTGTGTTTCTGTCGGTACTCTTTATTTTTTTCGGTTTCATTTCGGGCACTGCGGGTATTCCGGAGCCGGAAACTGCGGTGCTGGCGGATTTCGGGGGAACGGCTGCGGAAAACAGCTTCGGTGTTGCGGGCTGGGAAACAGTGCTGAAAGACAGATATACGGATTACCGTGCGTCCGGTCCCGGGGGAACAGCAATAACCGTGGGATCGGAAGGGACTTACAATTATCAGGGTGTGAGCGGCGCCGTGATGTCT
>DZCT01000593.1 GCA_022736535.1 Desulfatirhabdium butyrativorans
ATATGTTTTTATATAAAATGTATAAAAGAATATGATACCAATTCGGTTTCAGCATTGCTGTAAAACGGGTATTGAAACCCGTTTCGGTTTCGGCATTGCTGTCAAACGGGTATTGAAACCCGTTTCGGTTTCAGCATTGCTGTCAAACGGGTATTGAAACCCGTTCTACAGCAGCGAAAAATGTTCGCACTCCGGAACGCGCTGAAGGGCGCGTCGCGGACGCGCCCCTTACACAGATTAACCCGTTATTTATCCGCCTGATCCAATGCCGCGACGCCCGGCAGGGTTTTCCCTTCAAGCAATTCGAGAAACGCGCCGCCGCCCGTTGAGATATAAGTAATTCTGTCGCTTTCCCCGGCTTTGTGTACCGCAACATCTGTATCGCCGCCGCCCACAATGGTCAGCGCGTAGGAATTTGCCAGACAGTCCACCATTGCCATGGTTCCCCGGCTGAACGCGTCTATTTCAAACACGCCCATGGGACCGTTCCAGACAATGGTTTTGGCATCATACAGGGCTTCCCGGTAAAGCTGAGATGTTGCGGGTCCTATATCCGCAACCATCCACTCTGCCGGAATTTCCTGAACCGTGACTTTTTTGATCTCTGCTTTGGGGTCTAAGTTCGCCGCCACAACCGCATCCACCGGCAGGTAGAATTTGATGCCCTTTTCCGCCGCCTTTTTCATCACGCCGCCCGCAACATCTATCAGTTCATCTTCGACTTTTGACTTGCCCACCGAATGCCCCATGCTTTTGAGAAAAGTGTTTGCCATTGCGCCGCCGATGATGAATTTGTCAACATGGTGCATCATGTTTTCAAGCGCGCCGATCTTGCTCGACACCTTTGAGCCGCCGACAACGGCAACAAGCGGACGTTGCGGATCAGCCATTGCTTTTTTGAAGTAGTCAATTTCCTTTTGAAGCAGAAAGCCCGCCGCAGATACCGGCGCGTATTTCGTAATTGCCGCAACAGACGCATTCACCCGGTGCGAGACCGCAAACGCATCATTCACATAAACATCGCAAAGGGACGCGAGTTCTTTGGCAAATGCGTCGTCGTTTTTTTCCTCTTGGGAATGAAAGCGCAAATTTTCAAGCATGATAACATCGCCGGTCTGCATTTCGGACACCAGTTTTTTGACTTCATCCCCGATGCAGTCTTTTGCCATCATCACCTGTTTTCCCAAAAACCTTCCCAGTCGCCTGACCACAGGGGAAAGACTGAACTCAGGCGCGGCTTTTCCTTTGGGTCTGCCGAGATGAGAGCCGATAATCAGTTTTGCGTTATGGTCAAGGGCATAGCGCAGCGTGGGCAGCACCGCCCGGATTCGGGTGTCATCTGTAATATTTTGAAATTCGTCCAACGGAACATTGAAATCCACCCTGAAAAAAACCCGCTTGCCTGAAAGTTCTACATCCTGAATGCGTTTCATATACCTTTCTCCTTTGTTTTTTATGTTGATGATAACGAGATCGAACTTGTAGGGACAGGCCGCCGGCGTGTCCTCCGGTTATTTTTTCTCATTTATCTTACGATGAATGGATTTCTTTTTAGACCATCTTTCCAAAAATCCCATCATACCGGAATGATATGCCCGATCTATGACTTCCTCATGCACCTTCATTCCGTCAGATTTTTCCATCGCGGTCTTTAAACACGCTGTTTTGCAGAAACACACAAAACAATGCTCCGGCGTGCTTCTGAAACCGTCCTCGCCTTTGGGAAAAACAATCTCCAACACGCCGAAACAATGAGGGTATTCTTGTTTTTTCATATTTTTTTCTTTGTGTCCTCTGTGCCTCTGCGAGAGACATTATTTCTCGCAAAGACGCAAAGAGCGGCGGATTTGGCGCAGCCCGAATTCCGTTTTTTTTCTTTGCGTTTCTTTGCGTCCTCTGCGCCTCTGCGAGAAATTTTGATTAATGTTTGCTCAGATTTTCCCTTTCATATTCCCGGTTCATCCGAGCAATATGTCCTCCGTCCGCAAAACTGAAATAAGTGTTGTTTCCGATGACGATATGCTCATGAACCGTTATGCCCATGACCCTGCACGCGAAAATAAGCTGCCGGGTAATTGCCTCATCTTCCGGAGAAGGATGCGGATCGCCCGAAGGATGATTATGGGCGAAAATTAATGCCGCCGCGTGGTGATTCAGCGCGGCAGCGACAACCTCCCTCGGATAAACCGAACTTGCGGTCAGGGTCCCTTCAAAAAGCGTTTCAGCGGCAAGGATTTTGTTTTTTGCGTCTAAAAAAACCACCTTGAAGCATTCCCGCGTCTTATCTCTCATGGTATGGTAGAGATAGTCAAACAATTCTTTTGAATTGTTCACAGGATTTTTATGAACCAGTTTCTTTTCGAGATAGCGTTCTGTCGCCGCTTTAATCAGCTTGATACCGAAAAGATTCAGCGGACCGATGCCTTTGATTTCCTGCAACTCTTTGGGAGAAGCCTCAAACACGCCCTGAAGCG
>DZCT01000594.1 GCA_022736535.1 Desulfatirhabdium butyrativorans
GTTTACTCCAAAAGACAGGACGGATCAGATTATCTGAGAAAAATCTCTCCCTTTGCCGTTGCCGAAAAAGACCGTGAGATATATAAAGCAATAAGGGCGTTAGAATTTGTAACAGGTGGCAGGATGTGAAAACCGCATTGAGCAGAATCGCTGAATATCTTCAAAACCTTCGGGAAATATTTTACTGTCTGAGACATCGCTTTTTTATGGCGCAACTGAAATCGGTTCTCTGTAGACACTATAGAAAAGCTGATGCAAAAGATTTGGGAAAGCCTCTTGATGAAAACAGCAGGGTGGATCGGCGGCTCTTTAATCTCTATTTCAGAAATTATCACTTTGAAAAAAATTTTTATACAAGCTATCATGCGCTGTGGAAGCTGTTCTGTGCGGGAAAAGAAACTGCAATTCCCCGAAAATTTTATGTTTATGATATTGCCTGCGGTCCCTATACCGCAACGGTCGCTCTGCTGAATTTTTTGGAACAACACGGGGGCTTAGAAGGAAAGTCTTTTTCGTTTAACTTTTGCGACAAAGGCAGTTTAGTTCTGGAAAGACTTTATCAGGCGAATAAAGACACGGCGGGCATTGATTTTCTGATTCCCTGTTTCTGGCAGATTAAGAGTCGTTTTGACTTGGAGGAGCGAGATATTTGCATCCGTCAATGTCTCTACGACTCGCGATGGGGCTGTCGAGTGTATCAGACTGAAATCGGTGATAAAAAAGCGATGAGTGATTGCGGCGAAGATGATGCAGTCAATCTGATTTTTCTTTCCTATCCGGGAGTAAAATATGAGGAAAAGTTCGCTACCTGCGCGGCGCAGATAGTGAGCGATTTCAAGCCGGAGCAGAAAAAAATTCCGACATATATCATTTACGCCCATTATACGGGAGACAAAGAAATGGAAGCGGATTTTCAGGAACAGATTAGTTTCAAAGTAATATCTGTGAGGAAGAGCGAAAAGGCATTGCTTCCTTTTGGCGACTACTACTATTATATCTATGAATTAGAAACACTCTGATGATCATAACTCTTTCTCGTCGTCAAGTGGTAGGGCGGGGTTACGTCCCCGCCGTCAATTTTAAAGGCATTGATGCTGGATATAGAATCAGTCATTTTATTATGAATCAGAAACAGCTTGATAATCCTAATGTTTTATTCTAAATCTGAAAATACAGAGAATTATCTGTCTTCTTCTTCCTATCAGGAACAAGAAACACAATGGCATTGCCTTCCCGACCCCGAACTTTTCAAGGGTTTGTCAGCAGAAGAGACAGAGAATTGGAAAACATATCTCTATACAAAGCCGAAAAAAGAAGGGCAAAAATTCAATCTGCGGAGTCATGTCATTGCGCTTTATGATCCCTTTGCCGCACGCAAAGACTTTGCCGCAGGCAGACGCTGGTGCGTCAATGTCTATGTGGGCTGCGCGCACAGTTGCAGGTATTGCTACATTGCTGCTTATATCCGAAAGCCTTTTGAGCCGAGACCGAAAAAAAATTTTGAAAAGCTGCTGGAAAAGGATTTTAAAGAAATAGAGAATCTTAACCTTCATCCTGCACCGGTTCATATCAGCAATTCTACGGATCCTTTTCAGCCCATAGAGAAGATTCATCGGCATACACTCTTTTTACTGCGGGAACTTCAGGCGCATCGCAGATGTTTCACTACCATTACCATGCTGACCAAAAACCCGGCGATATTATGTGAAAGCGAGTATTTGAACATCATACAACAGCTTGAAATTTTTCAGGTAGAAGTGACTTGCCCTTTTTACAGAGATGAAATCCGAAAATATTTTGAACCCGGCGCGCCGCGGGTTGAAAGCCGTCTGAATGCCATAGAGACATTGCGGAAAAATAACATTTCGGTTTCGCTGCGTATTGATCCCATATTTCCCAGAGAGCCGTTGCCGGAGCAATTTTTTACAAAGCCTTTGCTGAAAGACTACGCCGCGCCGGAAAGCCACACAGAAGAAGACATTGAGCAATTAATCCGATTTGCCGCAAACGTCGGCTGCAAACGCGTTATTGTCTCGCCCCTGAAACTGACTATCGGCAGATTTGCGGGCGGAGATTTGCGCCCGGATTATCTCAAATTGTATTTGGAAGCGGGCAGGAACGGCAATGAAAAAATAAAAAAAGGTTCATCTTACCGGCTGCCGTGGGCGTTATATCGTCATTGGAGAGAAAAACCGGAGCAATTGGGGGCATCGCTGGGAATATCTGTATTTTACTGTAAAAATAATTTGTTTGATACTGATTAATCATAATGACTTATGCACTTGTCGTTTTATAAGAATGTGCTGTTTTAACCGAGGCGGACGCGGAGCGTCCGGGCTGCATTCCCACGCAGAGCGTGGGAACGAGAATTAGGACTTATGCACTTGTCGTTTTATAAGAATGTGCTGTTTTAACCGAGGCGGACGCGGAGCGTCCGGGCTGCATTCCCACGCAGAGCGTGGGAACGAGAATT
>DZCT01000595.1 GCA_022736535.1 Desulfatirhabdium butyrativorans
GATTGGTTACCGCAACGCCTGAGAAATCCGAAAGCCCCCGGAGCGATTCAGAATAAGCCTCAACCGGAACGCCCGACAGCAGTTCGCCGGTAGTTTTGTCTTTGACCGTACCCGTAATCTCACCGCTGGATGCAAGCGCAAAATTGACGCCGGTGCCGGGGAACTGGTTATGGAGTTTCTGTCCCATGTAATTTTCAGAAAAAACAGAGAGTTCGCAGTTCGCATCCGGCGGAACATTCGTGATGGTATAGTTGCCGTCTTTGTCGCTCACGGTTTTTCCGAGAAAATAATGTTTCTCGGAAATGGCGATGATGCTCGCTTCTCTGACCGGCGCGCCCGTCTTTTTATCGCTGATCGAGCCGCTGATGATCCTGCCTTCGGTCAGTTCGATATTCTTTGTCTCCCCGGGCACCGGGACAGAAATACCTTTTTCGCTGTAAAAAGAATATGAAGAATCTTTCGGCGGAGACACAAGCAGTATATAATCTTTTGACTCGGGAAGTCCTTTGAGTTCATAGTTGCCGAGCCGGTCAGTTACAGACCAAATATCTCCCCGAATATTCATGGATGATGACCATGCCTCCACGGTGGCGTTGAAGATCGGCGTTCCGCTTTGGTTCATCACTGTTCCGCTTATCTTATGCCCCTCACGGGGATTGAGCATGAAATTGATCTGAACGCCGGGGCAGGCAATGTCTTTTTTCACCTGCGGCACGGTGAACCAGTCGGGACGGGCTGTGACCTTGTAATCTCTGGATTTGGGCAGACCTTTTATCTCATACTTTCCGTACTCATCCGTAAATGTGCCGTTGCCGGACTGTTGCAATTCGGAGCGGGCATCCACCCACATGCGTAAAAGGGGATAGCCGTCTTTGTCACTCACCGCGCCGCTGATGCTTTCCACTTCGCCCAGCACAATATTGATATTCGCCGCATCGCCGTCGCCGGTGTTGATGCGCGTGGCAAGGGCGCGGTCCCGCACGGTTTTAACGATGTTGTAGTAAAACGAACCAATATTCGGGTCCCGGGCTTCTATGGTGTAGTCATTTGCGGGACCCAGCCCCTTGAGCATGTAATAGCCGTCCGACAAAGCGACCGTAGAATTATGCTGACCTGTCAGCGCGGACCATGCTTCTATCTTAATACCAGCAACCCCATCGCCGTTTCCGTCTGTGACTCTGCCGGAAATTGAAACGCCTTCGGAGAGATAAAAATTTACTATATCTTCTTCTGCATCCGTAACATCAATTTCTTTTGCATAAGCCGCTTTTAATGCGCCCTGAGCCGTGCCGTCATAGAAATGGCTGATATACTTATCCGAGTAAAGAAAAACGACATAATCCTGCGCGGGAATCAGACCCGTGACGAGATAGGGAACAACGCGGGAGTCATTCATCACGACATCAGTGCCGCCGCCTGAACCGAGAGATTCTGAGACAACACCCACCCACACTGCCTCGCCGGACAAGGCGTCAGCCGGAAAAATGACTTCTCCGGAAATTTCGGCAGTCTCCGAACTCAGTGTGAAATCAATATCAGACGCATCCTTTTCGGATAAGTCAATCAAATCCGCGTTTTCAAATTTGTAGCGTCCCTTATAAATCTGATACGGGTAGTCATTTGAAATAAATTCCGCCACATAGTCATTTGCAGATTTTAAACCTGAAACTGTGTAATCAAGCGGATTGTCTGTTCCGATCAGCTTCACGGAAGCGCTGATATTTTTTGACAGAGAGGAAATTCTGATTTCCGCTTTTTTGTCTTTTGCAAGACCTGTCACGGTCCCGCTGACCTGTCTTTCGGGCAGGTCGGCAAGGACAAAATCAAGCACAACATCCTGATTTTCGATGACAATGCTTTTTGTCTCAGACATGAAATTTGCGGGCGAAATACTCACCTCATAATCGCCGGGCAACAGTCCGGTGACAGCATAGTTAAACTTTTCCGAAGCTTCCGAAGTCTGAAATGACTCTGTTGTCTTTCCGCTGACGCTGACATCGCCGACCGCCTCAACACTGATGCCGCCGACCGGACTGTCATTGTAGGTGACTTTTCCCCTTATCGCAAAGCCTGTTATCAGCGAAATATTCCGATCTTCTTCCGAAGGCGGCACGCGCTGGGCATCTTCCCATTTATAAACAGCGCCTTCCTGATGATAAAACGCGGGAACATATCCCGGATGTCTCACAGAGATAACATAGTCTGTTATGTCTTCTTCCAGACCTGCAATTTCATATCTGCCCTGTTCATCGGTCTGCACATCGCCGCCGGTGCGGGTGCTTTCAGACCAGATGCTGACCCAGATGCCCGCGGACGCGGGTTTGTCTCCGAGGTAAACAACGCCGGTGATGATCGCTCCTTTATTCAGCGCAAAATCAATGTGTTCGGCGTCGCCCTGAGTAATGTCCACCGAATCCGCCGAATCTTCATCAGCCTTCAGGTTGTAATACTGGGGCGGATAGCCCGAA
>DZCT01000127.1 GCA_022736535.1 Desulfatirhabdium butyrativorans
AATTGAGGCATTGCTGGAAGGCGTGATGTGAGTGAGAAGTGAGGAACATTACTCATCGTCTTAACTTGCGCTTTTTCTGTTCTGTCATTCCGAACGAAGTGAGGAATCTTAGATTTCTCCCTGCGGTCGAAATGACAGAAACAGTCGAGGAGTCAACATGGAAAATTTTGAACCGATCATCATCGCTTTTTGTTGCAATTCGTGAGGCTACAGCGCTGCGGACCTGGCAGGTTCCATGCGATTGCAATATCCGGCGAATGTTAAAATCATACGGGTCCCGTGTACCGGAAAAATAGACCTTCTCCATATTCTCCGGGCTTTTGAGAAAGGCGCGGACGGCGTTTATGCTGTGGGCTGCATGGAAGGAGATTGTCATTATAACAGCGGAAATTTCAGGGCAAAAAAACGGGTGGAACAGGCGCGGAAAATCCTGAATGTTATCGGTATTTCCGGCGACAGGGTGCGGATGTACAATCTCTCTTCCGGCGAGGGACCGCTTTTTGCTCAGATTGCTCAGGAAATGACTGAAAAAATACGCAAACTGGGACCCAATCCGATCAAACTGGCTAGGATTAGGGGTCAGGGGTTAGCGGTCAGAGGTCAGAGGTAGAGACGCACGGCCGTGCGTCTCTACCCCGCACCCCGAACCCCTTACCTCTCACCTGCAAAGGAGAATTTCAACATGATTGTTGCCGATAAGAAACCGATTGAAGAAATCATTGAGATGATAAAGGATTATAATAAAATCCTTATCTTGGGCTGCAATGAATGCGTCACGGTGTGCGAGGCAGGCGGAAAAAAGGAAGTCGGTATTCTTGCCTCCGCGCTGCGGATGTACTTTCTGAATAAGGGAAAGGATATGAAGATAGACGAGCGGACCCTTGAACGCCAGTGCGATCACGAATATCTGGACGAAATCCGCGACATCGCGGACGGATACGATGCGATTGTCTCGCTTGCCTGCGGCGTGGGGGTTCAGTTCACCGCGGAACAGTATTTCTCCAGACCCGTCTATCCCGGCGTCAACACCTGTTTCTTGGGCGCGACCGAGGAGCGGGGACTCTGGACCGAGCGTTGTCAGGCTTGCGGAAAATGCGTGCTGGCAACTACCGCCGGCATCTGCCCGATTTCCCGATGCGCGAAGCGGATTCTCAACGGACCCTGCGGCGGATCAAGCAACGGGAAATGCGAAATCAGCAAAGAACTTGCCTGTGCATGGCATCTGATTATCGAAAGGCTCAAGGCATTGGGCAAGCTTGACAACTATGAAAAACTCTTTCCCATAAAAGACTGGTCCACCGACAGAGCCGGCGGACCCCGGAAAGTGATCAGGGAGGACGTTCAACTATGACGACGAATGTTAAAACACCGAGCAAATTGGAAAAAATTCTCAGAGCCGGTCATCTTGCCGTCACATCCGAATGCGGTCCCCCGCGTGGCAGCGACCCGGAAGCGATTACCAAAAAAGCGGAGATGATCCGAAATCATGTGGATGCGATCAACATCACCGACAATCAGACGTCGGTAACCCGGCTGTGCAGTTTAGCCGCCTGCATTCATATCAAGCTGATGGGGCTTGAACCCATTCTTCAGATGGTGACGCGGGACAGAAACCGGATTGCGCTGCAAAGCGATATCCTCGGCGCGGCTTCGTTTGACATCCACAACATGCTCTGTCTTTCCGGGGATCATCAGAGTTTCGGCGACTGCAAGCAGGGACAGAATGTGCATGACATAGACTCCATGCAGTTGCTTCAGACGGTGCGGTATATGCGGGATGAGGGAAAATTTCTGGGCGGCGACGACATCAAACGCCCGCCCCGCATGTTTGTAGGCGCGGCGGCAAATCCTTTTGCCGATCCCTTTGAAATACGGGTCCCGCGTTTAGCAAAGAAAATCGCCGCGGGCGCGGAATTTATTCAGACCCAGTGCATCTACAATCTGAATAAATTCGAGGAATGGATGCGGTTGGCGAGAGAACGCGGGCTTACGGAAAAAGTCTTTATTCTTGCAGGACTCACGCCGATGAAATCCGCGGGCATGGCGAAGTATATGAAGAATCGGGTGCCGGGCATGGATGTGCCGGATGAAGTAGTCAAACGACTCTCCGGCGTGAGCAAGGAAAAACAGCCGGAGGAAGGCATCAACATCTGTGTGGAATCCATACAGCGTCTCAAAGAATGCCGGGGACTGAGCGGATTTCACATTATGGCAATCGAATGGGAGGAAAAAGTGCCTGAAATCGCGGAACGTGCAGGACTTTATCCCAGACCGATTGTGAATTGAAATAATTAAGGTCAGAGGTGAGGGGTAAGAGGTCAGAGGTGAGACAGACATACCTCTGACCCCGAACCCCTCACCTCGAACCCTCACTTTTTTTAAATAGGAGGAATTAGCCATGACTGACAAAAAAAGAATCCTTGTGGTGGACGATGAGCCTGATTTTGCTTCGATAGTTCAGAAAAATCTGGAAAAAGAAGGCTATAAAGTTGAAGTGGCTTATGACGGCGTTGAAGGACTTGCAAAAGTCAAAGCAAATCCGCCGGACGCCATTGTTCTGGATGTTATGATGCCTGAAAAGGACGGTTATCAGGTGTGCAAGGAGTTGAAGGACGATGCGAAATACACCAACATTCCCATTCTGCTCCTGACTGCCGTTGCAGACCGTGTGTCCTCCACCCGTTATTCGCATTATGACGGCATGAGTACAGAAGCTGATGACTACCTTCCCAAACCTGCGTCTGCCGAGCAGATCACCGAAAGCATCAGAAGACTGCTGGGAGCGTGAGGATAAAGGAGGTACGGGGTTCGGGGTGAGAGGTCAGAGGTATCCACTCACCCCGAACCTCTCACCCCTTACCTTTCCATCAAGGAGGTGGAGAATGTTGTCTCACATCATTGATCTGGAGCCGGGGAGACAAGGCAGCATCAAAGATAAAGTCATGGAACTTTTGCCCGAGGGCGGCAATCTGAATATGTGTCTGACCTGCGGCCTCTGTTCTTCGGGATGCCCGGCAACGGGTTTGGAGGATTTGGACCCCAGAAAATTTCTGCGTATGGCTGCGCTGGGCATGGATGAGGAAATCATGACCACGCCCTGGGCATGGATGTGCAGCTTATGCCAGCGCTGTATTTACGCCTGTCCCATGAAAATTGATATTCCCTCGCTGGTTGCCTACGTGCGGAGAAACTGGCCCAAAGATCAGCAGCCCAAAGGCATTCGTGCCTCATGCGAACAGGCTTTGAAAAATGATACATGCAGCGCCATGGGTACAAACGAAGAAGACTGGCGTTTTGTGGTGGAAGATGTTCTCAATGAAGTCAGAGAAAACCAGCCGGGATTTGAAAATCTTGATGCGCCCATGGACAAAGCCGGCGCGTATTTTTTCCTGAATCAGAACTCCAGAGAGCCGGTCACAGAGCCGGATGAAATGGTGCCGCTGTGGAAAATCCTCCATCTGTCGGGCGCGGACTGGACTTACGGCTCAAAAGGCTGGGCAGCCGAAAACTACTGCATGTTCTGTCAGGATTTTGACGGCTGGGAACAGATTGTTCGGGTCAAAGCAAAAGCGGTGGATGATCTGGGCTGCAAAGTCTGGCTCAACACGGAGTGAGGACACGAATTTTTTGCGGTCCGGGTCGGACTGAAAAAATTCAACATCGAGCATAAATTTGAAACCAAAAGCATCATCGAATACTACGCCAGATGGATCAGAGAGGGCAAACTCAAAGTCAGTTCTGACTGGAACAGGGATTTGAAAATAAAATTCACGGCGCAGGATCCCTGCCAATTGGTGAGGAAATCGCTGGGCAATCCCATTGCGGAAGACCTCCGTTTTGTGGTAAAGTCTGTGGTGGGCGAAGAAAATTTTATTGACATGACGCCGAATCGGTCAAATAATTACTGTTGCGGCGGCGGCGGCGGATTTTTACAGTCGGGTTATCCTGAAGCCCGCCGATACTACGGCAAAAGAAAGTATGAACAGATTACGGAGACCGGTGCGGCGTACTGCATTACGCCCTGCCATAACTGTCATGCACAGGTTCATGATCTGAGCGAACATTACAAAGGCGGCTGGCATACGGTTCATCTGTGGACGCTGATTTGTCTCTCTATGGGAATTTTGGGCGAAAATGAACGGGCATATTTGGGGCCTGAGCTGGCGGAATTAGGGTTGTAATCGCATTGTTGTTCGTTCGTTCTCACGCGCCGCACAGACATTGTAGGGTGGGCATGAAATGCCCACCTTGTCAGCTGAATTAAAATCGGTGGGCAGCAAGCTGCCCACCCTACTTGCTTGCTTACTTTTTATCGACTACGAGGTTTTCTATGTGTAAAAAATTTCAAGTCAGTCTGCAACTTGATGTTCGGCAATTTAATGGCAAAAAGTTTAAAGTTATTGCTGATACTATCCGGTCAGGGATTAAGAATGAGCATGGTTTTAAGGCATTGAAGGGGATTACAGATTCAAGATTGAAGGCATGGCCAATTGTTGTTCGTTTCGCAACTAAAAAAAATCGCCAAAGATTCGAGAATGTAGTAATGCAAATCCTTCGCCCTAGCGTTTTAAGCCAAATAGATATTAAGCACTTGATCCCAAGAGGCAGTGTGGTTAAGCCTGTTCGCATGGCTGTTGGTCAATAGTTTTTTTGCCGCAGAACGGACACAGACAGATGTTTGAAAACGGAATACGGCATGTTACCGTGTCTCGACAGTAAACTGTCGGGCTATTTTCAAAAGTCCCGTAAGGACTTAAGAAAACAGACATTGTAGGGTGGGCATGAAATGCCCACCTTGTCAGCCGAATTAAAATCGGTGGGCAGCAAGCTGCCCACCCTACTGCTTTTCAAACATCCTCTAATAACTAAGAGCTAAATATCAAAACCCAAGAACCGAATACCAAACAAAACGCAAATACCAAGAGCCAATAACCAACAGCCAACAACGGACAAGCGACCATGACAAAAGTTTTCTGCATATTGGGAGATGAGCGCATTTTTCAGTCAAAATCGCCGGATATGTTTTCGGCGGTCATGAAGCAGGCAGACATCAACGGCGTTTACGTCCCGTTTGCGGTGGAACCGGCGCGGATCGGCGAAGCCATGCGAAGCCTCACCGTGCTGAACATCGCGGGCGCAAACGTCACCGTCCCCTACAAAGAGGCGGTCATTCCTTATATGGACGAACTTTCCGAAGGCGCGACGATGATCGGCTCGGTCAACACGATTGTCCGAAACCGCGACAGACTCAAGGGCTACAACACCAACGCCATCGGCTTCATGGACGCGCTGGAAACAGCCGGATTCGATGTGGCAGGCAAATCCGCGCTGGTCTTCGGTACCGGCGGCGCGGCGCGGGCGGTTGTTTTCATACTGAAATGGCTTCAGGCAAAGGTTGTGCTTGTAACGGGCAGGAGCGAAGAAAAGGTCCGGCAACTGACCGCCAGCCGCGTGGGCGGAGAACCCGCTTCACTTGCGTCGCTGAACGGTCAGCCCCTTTCTGTGCATATCGTGGTCAATGCCACATCGGTTTCTGATTATGAAGAATCTCCGGAAATGGCGGAACTTGCGGCAAAGCTTGAATTGCCGAACTGCGAATTAGTCTTTGATCTGAATTACGGCCGGAAGAAGAATTTCTGGGCAGACATGGCTCAAAATAAAAATATCCGCTTTACGGACGGTCTGACATCTCTTGCCAATCAGGCGCGGCGCACCTTTGCGCTCTGGACCGGAACGGATCCGGGCGCAGAAGTTTTTTTAAAGACGCTGAAATAAAGAGGCAGGGTTCTGCGGCGTCACCTCTGACCCCGAACCCCGAACCTCTACCGAATTGACATCAGATAGGTTCTGAGATTTGCCTTTTTATTTTTCAGTCCTATTTTTTTTCGGATATTGTCTCTGTGAGCCTCAATGGTTCTCGGAGAGAGATTCAGCATATCTGCAATTTCTTTTGTGGTTTTTCCCTGTTTTATCAGATTGGCGATCTGGATTTCCGAGGGCGTAAGCTTCAGATGCGTGGGAGACAGTCCCGGAATAAAGGGAGAAACAATGTCATTGAGATTGGATGCAATAATGTCTGAAAAATTCATCTGTCTGCCGTTCAGACCGCTTTCTTTCAGTTTGTCCAAATAAGGAAACACCAGTTCCCGCACATTGAACAGCACCTTTTCCTCCAGTTCTGTTCTGTCCTCTTCTCTGCGTTTCAGCAATGCCTTTAATGCAGCATTTGCCTCCTCAAGATTGGCGGTTTTGATTTCCAATTCTTTTTCTCTTGCCCTGAGCAGGGTTTCAGCCTCTCTTTCTTTTGTAATATCTCTGCCGTAAACCGCCAGTTGCGTCACTTTTCCCCGCCGGTTGAAGATGGGGTAGATATTGTTGTCAAAAATAATTCCGCCGTGTTCATCTTCAAAACGCACCGGTTTGCCGGAACGGATCACCCGGTTCATCTGTTCTTTTCTTTTGGCAGCCAGCTCGTCCGAATACAATGTGAAAGTATTTATACCGATAAGCGATTCCGGTTTCATGCCGAAGCGCCGGGCGCCGGTTTCATTGATGGCAAGAATGTCTCCTCTGATATTTGCCAGAAAAATCGAATCCGTGGTGGCATTGAGCAGTCCCCTTGCTTTTTCCTCGCTTTTTCGGAGTTCTTCAGCCGCAAGTTTGCGCCCTTTTTCTTCTTTGTCCCGTTGCAGTCTGGCATGAAGAATCGGGGCGATATGATCCGCAACGGTTTCCAGCAATGCTTTGTCATTATCGTTGTATTTCTCTGCTTTGTTTGCCACGGCAATCACGCCGATGCTCTCGTTCTGATGCACAATCGGCACCATCAGAAATCTGCTGACGGGAATGTGTCCCTCGGGAACAGCCGGGGCTTTGTTCAGGCAGAAGGTTTTTTTTTCAACAATTGCCTTTTTCCAGTGTTTTCCCAATTTGTTATAGGGAAAAGCCATGTCTTTGCGAATCAGCCTGCATTTTTCCCGAACATGCCGGGTGACAGAAGGAAAGATCAGCAAACTGCTGTCAGCGATATATCCGAAACATCCTTCAGGGCTTTCCGCAACTTCTGAAACAATTTCCAGAATTTTTTCAAATATTTTGTTATCCGAAAGCGTGAGAAAAACCTGATCTATCTGATTTCTGATAGAAAGTTTCCGTTCCGAATCCTGAAGAGCGGCTTCTGTCCGCAGACGTTCTTCTATTTCCAGTTTCAGTTTTTTGTTGGACCGTGTGAGCGCCTCAATCAGCATTTTTCTTTCTATGTTGAACTGACGCTTTTCCAACGCCTGATTCACAGCAATCAGCAGTCTGTCAATATTGTCTAAGGGCTTTGTGAGAAAATCATAAGCCCTGCCGTTTTTCAGCGCCTGCACCGCATAATCGGTGGATGCAAAACCGGTGACAACAATAATTTCAGCATCCTCATTGATCTGTTTGAAGGTTTTGATGAGTTCAAATCCGTTGATGCCGGGCATTCTGATGTCCGTAATGACTAAGGAGAAAGGTTCGGACTTGAAAATTTCAATTGCCTCCTCACCTTTTGAGGCGGTTCTGACGGAGAAGCCTTCCTGCGCCAGTGTAAAATCAAGAAATTCAAGGATATTCGGTTCATCGTCAACGATCAGTATTTTATTGCTCATAGATGTTTCCAGTGGGAAGTAAAGGACTGAGTGCTGAGGACTGAGGACTCATACCTCAGCACTTCTTATTTCTCATTTCTCACTTCTCACTTCTTTCAGCCTGTCGGAAATTTTATTTTAAATGTTGTTCCGTTTTGCCCTGTCTGCGCCACTTCAATATCGCCGTTGTGATCCTTGATGATGCCGTAGCTGATGGAAAGTCCCAGCCCCATGCCTTTGTTAATATCTTTGGTGGTAAAAAAAGGATCAAAAATTTTATCCGTATTCTCTGCCGAAATACCGCCGCCCGTATCGCTGACAAGTATTTCAATACCGCCGGCGCCGTTTTCGGAAACAGCAGAAGTCACTTCCAGTATGCCCTTGTTTTTAGGGGAGAGATATGCCGCTTTTCCCTCCTCCGCCGCTCTTTTTTCCTCAATCGCATCTCTGGCGTTGATAAACAGATTCAGAAAAACCTGTTCGATCTGATTCGCGTCTCCCCGTATCTCCGGAAGATTCAAATCCATATTTTTTCTGACTTCGATATTATGCACACGCAACTGTTCGCCCACCATCAGAAATGACTCTTCTATCACTTTGTTGATATTGACCGGCTGAAAATTCATCCGGGACTGACGGGAAAAAGAACGTAAATGATTAATGATATTCATCATTCTTGATGTACTGTCTTCAATCCGCTCTATGCGCTGAATCAGTTCGTCCGGTTTCCATGCCGTCTTTCTGCTCGTTTTATTGTCCGTCTTATTAAAAGCGGGCAGGCGCAGAATCAGCTGTGCGGTGCCCCGGATAACCGTCAGGGGCTGATTCAGTTCATGAACCACGCCGGCAACCAACTGACCCACCGATGCAAGCTTGGCAGACTGAACCAGTTGGGACTGCGTGCTTTTGAGTTCGGAATATGCCTGTTCCAGGGCATCCTCCGCCTGCTTCCGCTCCGTAAGGTCAAGCGTGAAAACCACAGCGTGCGTCACCTTTTCTTTTTCGTTGAAATAGGGATAATAACTCACGCTGTAATATCTCATGCCCTTATTATGAAATTCAAACCAGCCTTCAAAATGGATTTCATTGCCTGCAAGACACCTGTCTATATTCGGCTTGATGTGATTTTCAAAGGTCTCGGCTCCCCAGACTTCGGCGGCTGTTTTTCCCACCAGCTCGCTGCTGTCTTTGTCAAAAGCGCTGCGGTAGGAAAGATTGACCGCTTCATAGACATAATCTCTGTTGATAAGCGTCATAAAATCTTTTGAACTGTTGGCGATGAACTCATATCTGCGCCACGCGGCTTCCGCTTTTTTCTGTTCGGTTATGTCCCTGCCCACAGACTGAAATTCGGTCAGCTCCCCCCGAGCGTCAAATATTGCCCGGTCAACCCACTGCTGCCAGCGTGTTTCTCCCTCGGGCGCGGTCACATAATGCTCATAAGTTTTGATGTAATGATCCGGGGTGAAAGAAGCAATATGACGGCGGATGCCTTCATGTTCATCTTCGGGAACAAATTCCAGAAAACGGCGTCCGATCAGTTCTTCCTCATTTTTTCCGAAATAACGGCAGTAAGCTTTGTTCACGAAAAGGATGGTGGCGTCAGGCAGAAAACGGCAGATCATTTCGGTCTGGTCTTCGACAATGGCGCGGTAATACTGTTCGCTTTTCCGCAAGGATTCCTGAGTTCTGACTCTTGCCAGCAGATGGGCGAACATCTCGCCGATCACCCGCACCAGCCGAATATCTTCATCATACCCTATTTTTCCCGGGGACCGGGCATCGAGTCCGAAATATCCGATCAGAGACTTTTCCAGAAATATGGGAATGGCAAGAAAAGAACGAATGCCCTGCGCCTGCCACAGTTTTTTTTCTTTCCGGGGTTCCCGCGTCAGGGCATCGGTATCGGGAATATAAACAATCTCTCCCCGTCTGAGTTTCTCCGCTGCCCGGCGGCCGGTGACAGGTTGCAGGTTGCAGGTTGCGGGTTGCGGGCTGCGGGCTGTTTCGCACCATTCATAAATCTGTTCAGCCTGAGCTGTACCGTCTTTTGAAAACAGCGCGATATAGCAGCGGTCTGAGCGGACAAATCTGCCGATCATTGCCAGCGCGGACTTTATCTCTTCGCCGAATGCCTCAGAGGAGACATTGATATTCATTTTAGTCCACGCGGAAGATATTTTGGCGATCAGTTCTTCCATCATGAGCCGATGCTGCAATGCCTCTTTTGCCTTTATCTGCTCATCAATATTGATAACAGCAGTCCGAATCCGATTCAGAATCCCTTCGTCATCCTCAACGGCAATGCTTTTGAGATGAACATAAAAAGGTTTGCCGTCCTTTCTGATGAGTCTGATTTCAAAATGCCGCTCGGTCCGGGTTTCAACAGCCCGTTTATGTTCGGAATCAAACAGGCACCGACACTCCGGGGATATGAAAGCCGCAAAATTCACTTTCGTCAGTTCCCAGCGTTCAACGCCCAGCAGCAGCGCGCCGGTCAGATTGACCGACATGATAATGCCATCGGCGTCAAAAATGAAATAGCCGGCCGGCGCAAATTCATACAGATCATAATAGCGGTTCCGTGAGGTTTCGAGCTGCATCTGTATGCCCCGGAGCTTTTCATTCTGAACCTCCGATTCAATCCGGTCTGTTCTGATGTTGCGAAGCAGGTTTTCCATTTCACGGAAAGGAATTTTTCCGCATACATCAGGACAATGTGCTTTCAGCAGTTCTTCCGTCTGTCTGTGAATTTCACCTAACTGATTGATAAAATTGAAGTTTTTCATAAAATTCCGGTACGGGGTGCGAGGTGCGGGGTCAGAGGAGACGCCTCGAACGATAAACGGGTACGGGGTGCGAGGTGCGGGGTCAGAGGAGACGCCCCGAACGATAAACGGGTACGGGGTGCGAGGTGCGGGGTCAGAGGAGACGCCCCGAACCTCGAACCTCGAACCTCGAACCCCGAACCCCTATCCTACTTTTTCTGGTAAAAAAGTGTTTCTCCGTGGTGAACAGAGTCAAATCTGTCTGTAATTCCGTAAACATTTTCGGTTGCGCCCAGCACCAGAAAGCCTTTGTCGGACAGCATCTCGGAAAATTGGGCGATGATCCGTGTCTTTGTTTCAATATCAAAATAAATCAGAACATTGCGGCAGAAAATCACATCAAATCCTCCCAGCATCGTAAAAGGTCTGATGAGATTGATCTGCCGAAATTCCACCATAGAACGGACGGAACTGCTGATAATCCAGCGTCTTCCGTTTTTTTTGAAATAAGCCTTCACCCGCTCGGGATCCAGTCCCCGTTTCATTTCTGCATCATTGTACTCGCCTGCCATTGCCCTTGCGAGCATCTCTGTGGAAATATCTGTGGCCAGTATGACAAAATCTTCCATAGAAACCGGTATCATGGAGAACTGATGTTTCTGATTTGCCGCTTGGGAATACTCCTTAATCAGCATGACAAGGCTGTAAGGTTCCTGTCCGGTTGAAGACCCGGCAGACCAGAGACGGACTTTGGGTCCTTTTCTGCTTTGCAGACGCTGTTTCCGCTCGCAGATTCGTTCGTTGAGCCGGGGCAGAATATATTCTCTGAAAGCCGCAAACGGGTGCCCGTCCCGAAAAAAAGAGGTTTCGTTGGTGGTGATGGCATTGATGACCTGCTCCTGAAATCTGTTCTTCGTCTGGGGCGGAAGACTGCTTTCTGTTATCTTCCGATAAAATTCAGTGAAATTCAGACAGCCGATTGTCAAAGCCAGCGGTTCAAGACGCTGCCGAATCAGATACTGCTTGTTGTCGGCAATGACAAGTCCGCATATTTTGTAGATATAATCTCGGAGAAGCTCAAATTCATGCCGGGAGAGTTCCATAAGTATCTGTCCCTTCTTTTTTCCGGAGTGCTAAAATGAAATTTTAGCAAATGTTAAATGCTGAAATTTCGCTGCG
>DZCT01000128.1 GCA_022736535.1 Desulfatirhabdium butyrativorans
TTTGCGAGAGAAAAAAGGTTTCTCGCAAAGGCGCAAAGTCCGCAAAGAAAAAAAGGAAACCGGAAAAAACTTATGTTACTGAATTTATATTCTTAGCGCTCTTTGTGTTCTTAGCGAGAAATTTTTTTTCGATAAGATTTACCAATTAAAATATATGGAGGAAATTTGAAATGAGCAAAAAAGTGTTTGTAATGGTATTGGCGGTGTTTCTGGCGGCGGTGTCCGCCGGGGCAAAGGACATCGGCGGCGTGAGCCTTCCGGATTCGCTGACAGTCGGGAAAACTCAACTGACGCTGAACGGTGCGGGACTGCGAAAGAAAGTGTTCATCAAAGTTTATGCCGGGGGACTCTATCTGACGCAGAAGAGCAAAGACGCCGGGAAGATTGTCTCGGCAGATGAGGCAATGGCAATCCGAATGCACTTCATTTATGACGGCGTATCTGCCGACAAACTGATTGCGGCATGGAATGAAGGCTTTGAAAATGCGACCGCCGGCAACATCGCGCCCATAAAAAAAGAAGCAGATGCCTTCAACGCATTTTTCACCGAGGAAGCCAAAAAAGGAGACATTTACGATATTGTCTATGTTCCGGGAGAGGGCGTGAGCGTTTATATTAAAGGAAATCTCAAAGACACGCTCAAAGGCTTGGAATTTAAAAAAGCGGTGTTCGGCATCTGGCTGGGAGAAAAACCTGCGGATAAAGACCTTAAAAACGGCATGTTGGGTGAATAAGTTGCTGGCTGAGAGCCGTACCGATTCCGTAGGGGCAACCCCCCGTGGTTGCCCTTTGTTTTTTTGTCTCTCGCAAAGGACGCAGAGAGCGCAAAGAAGGCAAAGGAATAAAAATTTCCGAATGCTGACGGATAAACAGGGTAAGCACGGGGGCTTACCCCTACGGAAAATCACTGACAACTAACAACCCGAATTATTTCTCACTTCTCACTACGGAGATTTCAGATGTCACAAGCTGCAGATTGGAAAGTCCTTCTGATTGACGACGAAGAAGGCATTCGCAAAGTCACCGCCATCAGCCTTGAAGATGCGGGGTATTCGGTTCAGACCGCGCCCAACGGCGAGACGGGAATAAATTTATGCAAAAACTTTTCTCCGCAGATTGTGATTACCGATGTCCGTATGCCCGGAATGGACGGCATTCAGGTATTGGAGACCGTCAAAAAGCTGTATCCTGACATTGAGGTGATTGTCGCCACCGCTTTCGGCGAAATGGAGCTTGCCATCCGCGCCCTGCAATTGGACGCGTCGGATTTTATCACCAAGCCGATCAACAGCGACGCGCTGCATCTTGCGCTGGAGCGGGCAAAACATCGTTACACTTCCGGAAAGCAGATCAAAGACTATACCGCGCTTTTGGAAGAAGGATGGTCTGAAACGACTCGCGAACTCATGGAGACATTCAAGTTTCAGAATGATCTCATCGAAAACTCCATGGACGGCATCATGGGCTGTGATGCGGGCGGAAAAGTCGTGACTTTCAACAGAAGCATGGAACAGATTCTCGGTTACAGTAAAAAAGAGGCGCTTCAGAAAATGACCTTCAGCCAGTTTTTTCTTCCCGAAGATGAGACAAGGTTCGGAAAAGAAATCGAAAGCGAGAAATACGGGGGCCCCGACCGGCTTTTTCTCTTTGAAACCGCGCTGAAAGGAAAGTCCG
This sequence comes from Desulfatirhabdium butyrativorans, assembly GCA_022736535.1. Classification (GTDB taxonomy): domain Bacteria; phylum Desulfobacterota; class Desulfobacteria; order Desulfobacterales; family JAIFKL01; genus JAIFKL01. Next base: position 1,675 of record DZCT01000128.1, read on the forward strand.
GTCAGCGGATTCCGGTTCAGGTTTCCGCGTCTGTGATGAAAACTCAGGAGCATCGGAGCGGCCTGGTCTGCTTTTTCCGTGATCTTAGGGAAATCCGGCGTCTTGAACGTGAGGTGGAAGATCAGGCCCGCATTCTTCATCAGGATAAGATGATGTCTCTGGGAAGACTTGCCGCCAGCGTGGTTCACGAAATCAACAATCCGCTGGCAGGCATTCTGAATTACAGCCGTCTCATGCTTCGCATCCTCAGCCGGGGACCCCTTGCAGAAGACCGCAGGGAAAAATTTTCCCAATATCTTGAATTGGTTGAAAAAGAAACCGACAGATGTTCGCGGATTGTCTCAGGGCTGCTGACGTTTTCCCGAAAATCTCCCCCGAATTTCGGAGAGGTTCAGATCAAAGATTTGCTGGAACGCTGTTTTCTCATGAGCAGACATAAATTGGAGTTGAGCAATATCCGCACCGAACAGCAGATTGATGAAAATATTCCTGATATAAAAGGCGATTTCAATCAGTTGCAGCAATGCGTCATCAATCTGATTTTCAACGCGATTGACGCGATGCCTCAGGGCGGAATCCTCACGCTGACAGGAATTTACGATGCGAAAACCCGTTCAGCGGCAATTACCGTCAAAGACACAGGAACAGGCATTTCCGAAAAAGACCTGCCGCATATTTTTGAACCTTTTTTTACCACCAAAGATGAGGGCTACGGCGTGGGACTCGGACTTTCCACGCTTTACGGCATTGTGCAGCGCCACGGCGGAACGGTTGCGGTTGAAAGCGCGCCCGGCGCGGGGGCTGTTTTCACGCTCCGTTTTCCGGCATGAGTATATAAAAAAATCAGCCGATTTCCCCCTCTTTTTCAAAAAGCGGTTATAACTATACAACAAACTAAGTTTATTAAAAAAACTTAGTTTATGATGGGTCGGAAAATTTTTCACAGCATCTTGTCTTTATCAATGGCAGAAAGCGCAGGCTTGCTTTATATGTTATTATCTGATAAACAACAGAATGAGAAGAAAAAAGATTGAATGAAACGGCGCTCTCTGCGTTTTTGCGGAAAATCGGATGATAAAAAATGAACCGAGAGGTTTACAGCGTTTCCGAACTGACCACGGATATTAAAAATCTGCTGGAAGAAAATTTTCCCTTTGTGTGGATTTCAGGCGAAGTTTCCAATTTTTATACGCCGATTTCCGGACATTTTTATTTTACCCTCAAAGATGAAAAGACCCAGATCAGCGCGGTGATGTTTCGCGGGCAAAATCGGAACTTGAAATTCAAGCCTGAAGACGGAATGCAGATTACGGGTCTGGGAAGAATCACGGTTTACGAGCCGAGGGGTAATTATCAGATTATATTTGAATATCTCGAACCCAAAGGCATCGGCGCGATACAGGTCGGCTTTGAACAGTTGAAAGCGCGCCTTTCGCAGGAAGGGCTTTTTGATCCGCAGCGCAAAAAGCCTTTGCCTTTTTTGCCGAGAAAAATCAGCGTGATCACTTCGCCGACCGGCGCGGTGATCCGTGATATTTTAACGGTCATTGACCGGCGTTTTCCCAATATTCATATTGAAATCATTCCGGTGAAAGTTCAGGGCAATGCTGCCGAAAAAGAAATCGTTTCCGCCATTGAGCTGCTCAACCGCCGGAAAGACGCGGATGTGGCAATTCTTGCCAGAGGAGGCGGCTCTTTGGAAGACCTTCAGGCATTTAATTCGGAAAAAGTGGCAAGAGCGATTTTTGCTTCGGCAATTCCGATCATTTCCGCGGTGGGGCATGAAACCGATTTTACCATTGCAGATTTTACAGCAGATCTGCGCGCGCCCACGCCCTCTGCCGCCGCAGAAATGGCTGTTCCTTTAAAATATGAACTTGAACGGGAATGCACGCGGCTTTCAAGCACTTTGAAAAACTGCTTTTACCGCTATATGGCAGATCGCCGAAAACGTCTGAAAGCATTTTCGGCAAAACTGCTTCATCCCCAAAAAAACATAGAGCAGTTGCGGCTGAAAAATGACGCACTTTCCCAAAGGCTGATCCGAGTGTTTGTCACCGGCATCCGCCGGAAACGCGAGGAAATTTCATGGCGGAGCGCCAGATTGCAGTCCCTGAGTCCGGTCGCGATTTTAGCGAGAGGTTACAGCATTGTCCGAACCGTTCCGGAGTGCAAAAATGGAATTTCTGCCCCCGCGCTTGCAGTCAAAGACGCGGATGCCGTCAGCCTCGGACAGCAGCTTGAAATCATGCTCGCAAAAGGTTCTCTGCTTTGCCGTGCGGAAGGAAAAAAATAATGGCGTCTGCGAAAAAACAGACTTTTGAAAAGGCGATGAGCCAGCTTGAAGACATTATCAAGGAACTTGAAAGCGGAGATTTGCCGTTGGAGCAGTCCGTCAAAAAATTTGAAGAAGGCATTCTGCTTTCAAAATTCTGTTCCGAAAAGTTGGATGAAACAGAAAAGAAAATTACAGTCTTGTTGCAGGATGAGGCTGGAAATATTACAGAAAAACCCTTCCCGAGCGATGAAGATTCTTCGCTGCGCTCAGAATGACATTGTAGGGTGGGCAGCTTGCTGCCCACCATTTCGTTTAAAACAGATTTCGCATATAAATGCAAGGTGTCCACCCTACTCGGCGGGTACCTACGGACGGACGGGAAAAAAGGTGGGCAGCAAACTGCCCACCCTACCGGAAAGAGATGACGAGCATGTTTGATTTTAATTCCTATCTTATCGCCAAAAATCAGCAGATCAACGAGCGGATAGACGCGCTCCTGAAACCGGATGCAAGCCGGATTGTCAGTGCGATGAGATATTCGCTGACAGCAGGCGGAAAGCGGGCAAGACCTGTGCTGTGCATCGGCGCGGCTGAGGCTGTGGGCGCAAATGCCGAAAATGTCCTCACTGTTGCCTGCGCGATTGAGATGATTCACACCTATTCCCTGATTCACGATGATCTGCCCGCAATGGATGATGACGATTTGCGGAGAGGAAAGCCCACCTGTCATGTCGCTTACGATGAAGCCACCGCCATTCTGGCGGGCGACGCGCTGCTGACGCTGGCTTTTCAGGTGCTTGCCGGCGCCGGGTCCGAATATCCGTATTCCCGTCTGTTGGAAGTGATATTGATGCTTTCTCATGCAGCCGGATATAAGGGAATGGTGGAAGGACAGATGCGGGATATTGCCTCCGAAGGCATTTCGCTGAATCTGGATGAGATTGAACAGATACACGCATTGAAAACCGGCGCGCTGATACAAGCCTCCGTGCTGTCCGGAGCGATATTGGGCGGCGGAAATGCGGAACAGATTGAACACCTGCGCGCTTACGGAAAAAACATCGGACTGGCTTTTCAGGTAACGGACGACATTCTGAATGTGGAAGGAGACCCCGCGCTTTTGGGAAAAGCGGTGGGAAGCGATGAAAGCCGTAAAAAAAGCACTTATCCCTCTATTATGGGCATAGAGGAATCCAAAGAATTTGCCCGGAAATTGGTGAACGATGCCTTAGCGGCGCTGAATGTTTTTGACAGCAAAGCAGAGCCGCTCCGGGCAGTTGCGAGATATATTATTGAGAGAAAAAGATAATCCGGAGTGCTGAAATGAAATTTTAGCAACATGCTGAAATGCTGAAATGAAATTTTAGTAGGGTGGGCTTCGCCCACCTTGCAGGGTTACACGAATGGCGTGGTGGGCGAAGCCCACCCTACAAATTTCCTTGTTCCCGCGCGCCGCGTGGGAACGAGACATAAAGCTTTCCATAAAGGAGTCATAACCGTATTGAGCTTTTTAGAAAAAATCAATTCCCCCGCAGACTTGAAACGTCTTTCCAGAGCCGAGCTTCCGATGCTTGCCGAAGAAATACGGAAAACCATTGTTGAAGTGGTATCCAAAAACGGCGGACATCTTGCCTCAAGCCTCGGCGCGGTTGAACTGGCAATCGCGCTTCACTATGTTTTCAACACGCCGGAAGACAAAATTATCTGGGATGTGGGGCATCAGGCTTATGCCCACAAACTGCTGACAGGCCGCCGGGAACAGTTCCCCACGTTGCGCCAGCACGGCGGTTTATGCGGATTTACGCGCAGCAGCGAAAGTGTTTATGACACGTTTTCAGTCGGACACAGCAGCACTTCCATATCCGCAGGCGCGGGTGTTGCCTGCGCCAAGTGTCTGAAAAAAGAACCTTCAAAAGTCATTGCCGTGATCGGCGACGGCTCCATGACCGCGGGTCTGGCTTATGAAGGACTGAATCAGGCAGGCGACCTCCGCAAAAATCTGATTGTCATATTGAATGACAACGATATGTCCATTGCCCGCAATGTGGGCGCGCTGTCCGGATTTTTAAGCCGCACCTTTTCCGCCAAAAAAATGCAGAATTTAAGAAAGCGCGTCGGAGATTTTCTGAGATCCATGCCCGGCATCGGCGAGGATATTTATCAGCTTGTCAAACGCTCGGAGGAGTCTTTTATGACCTTTATCACCCCCGGCGTTTTGTTTGAAGCCTTCAATTTTGAATATTTCGGTCCCATAGACGGACACCGGCTGAATCATCTTATCAATATTCTGAATAATATCAAAGAACTCAGAGAACCGGTGCTGCTCCACGTCACCACCAAAAAAGGCAAAGGCTATGCGCCTGCGGAAAAAAATCCGGTTTATTTTCACGGCGTCGGGTCTTTTGATGTGGAAACAGGCGAATGCTTGAATAAAACCGAGTCCGCGCCGACCTATACCAAAGTTTTCGGACAAGCCATGATAAAACTGGCGCAGGCAGATGAGAAGATTGTCGCGGTGACGGCAGCCATGCCCGAAGGCACGGGGCTGGCAAATTTTGCCGAGATATTTCCGGAGCGTTTTTTTGATGTGGGAATCGCGGAACAGCACGGCGTCACTTTTGCCGCAGGCATGGCAACCGAGGGATTCAAGCCGGTGGTGGCGATTTATTCCACTTTTTTGCAGCGGGCTTACGATCAGATTCTGCATGATGTCTGCATTGAGTCCCTGCCTGTTGTGTTTGCGCTTGACAGGGGCGGCATTGTGGGCGATGACGGCGCAACGCATCACGGTCTCTTTGATCTGTCTTATCTCCGAAGTCTGCCGAATATGGTAGTTATGGCGCCCAAAGATGAAAACGAACTGTGCCGAATGCTGGCGACCGCGGTTTCCCATAAGGGACCCATCGCACTGAGGTATCCGAGAGGCGCGGGCGTGGGCGTGAAAATAGAAGAAAATATGACGCCCCTGCCCATCGGAAAGGGAGAGATTTTAACACAAGGTTCGGATCTGCTGATTCTGGCACTGGGCATCTCCGTCAGCGAATCGCTTGTCGCTCATTCGCAATTGGCGGAACAGGGAATATCGGCAACAGTCGTAAACTGCCGATTTGTAAAACCTGTGGACTCGGAACTGATCTGTTCCCTTGCCCGGAAGATGCCGCGTATTATCACGGTGGAGGAAAATGTGCGTCAGGGAGGATTCGGCAGCGCGGTGTTAGAGTGTCTCGCAGACGGGGGCGTGAGCGGCTTTCAGTTAAAACGCATCGGCATTCCGGATACTTTTGTCGAACACGGTCCCCAGAAATTACTCCGCTCTCTCTACGGAATTGACGCGCCTGCGATAGTCAAGGCAGCGAAAGAATTAATACAATCGTAGGGTGGGCTTTGCCCACCAATGCAGGGGCATGCCGCCGGGGCGTCAATGTCATTAAGTTAAGCGGAAAAATCCCCCCTTTAAGAAAGGGGGGATTTCGGGCTTAACTTAACGGCATTGCGGCGTGCCATCCGCTCGACATTTACAAGGAATCCGTACAGGTCGGTTCTATGCACACTTTTTTTTAAACTTTCCCCTTATGCTTTGTCAAGTTTGATTTTGTGTGCAGAAATCTGTCCCCGGCAAGGTGGGCAGCAAGCTGCCCACCCTACAAGTCTTATCAGTAACCAGAGGAGAAACAACATGAAGAATATGAAAAAATTGTTTATGCTTATGTTTGCAGCTTTTTTTTGTTTTACAGCAGATATGGCTTCAGTTCTCTCAGCAGAACAAAGCGTCAGCCTCATTATTCCCGGATGCGGCGCGTGAGGTGCGGCGTCGGGGATAAGTTCTATCCTCAAGGCAATTGACGGCGTTATCAGCGTTGAAGTGGACGCGTCTCATCTGACAACAACTGTGGTTTTTGACGACAGCAAAACCGATGTGAGCAAAATGCAGAATGCGCTCTCTGCCGGCGGTTATCCTGTTCAGAATGTCATTTATCCGGAAAATAAGCCGCCCTCAGCCGACGCCGGCGCCGATCAGACGGTGACCGAAGGCGACCGTGTGATGTTGAACGGCGTTTTTTCATCTGACCCGGATGACGGTATCGCCGCTTATCAATGGGCGCAAACATCGGGTGAGTCCGTAATACTTTCAAATAACAATGAAATTCAGCCGACGTTTATTGCGCCGGAAGTCTCGGCGGACGGCGAATCGCTGGTTTTTACTTTAACGGTCACGGACAAAGCCGGAAAGAGCGATACAGATGAAACGGTTATCAGGGTCAATGACTCGCCTGCGGTTTTGTCTCATACCGAACTCACGCCGCAGCAGGCAAAAGACATGATTGACAGCAACCCGGATATTATCCTTGTTGATGTGCGGGAAGACAGCGAATTTTGCGGCGAAGGGCATATTCCCGGTTCGCTCAATTATCCGTGGAATACAGGCGTATTTCAGGAAAAATACGCTGAACTGCCCGAAGACGCCGACATTCTGGTGATTTGCAGAACCGGAAACCGGAGTCATGCGGCGGCGACTTTCCTTGCCGAACAAGGCTTTACGTCTGTGTATGACATCGGCGGGATTACCTCATGGGACTGGGAGATTCTGACATGCAGCGAAGAGCCGCCTGCGCTCACAGCAAGCCTCAATACGGAAGGCGGCGTTTCATTGAACTGGTCTCAATACACGGGAACGAATTTTGAATCTTATCTGATACTCAGAAACACTTTTCCGAACGCCGAGTATCCGAAAGACAGCGGTTATCTCCTGAGAGAAAGCGATGTGCGGGTGACGAGTTACACCGACACGACCCTTCTGACTGGAATTTTTTATTATCGTATCGTTGTGGTCAAAAAAGACGCTGCATTGCTTCATTCGGATAATGCAGAAGTCTATATTTCCGGAAAGTCTTTTCCTGTTTCCGGCTTGTTCTCGGATTTCGGGGAAAAGGGGCTGTATGTCTATGACGGCGGCTTGTGGACAGGTCTGACCGGCTGGAATGCAGAAAACATGCTTGTCTGGAACAGGCGGTTGGCGGCGGATTTCGGCGATCACGGGCTTTATCTGTTTGACGGCAGTTCATGGCTCGGACTGACCGAATGGAATGCGGAAAATATGCTCGTCTGGGATGACAAACTTGTTGCAGATTTCGGCGAACACGGGCTTTATGTTTATAACGGCAGTTCATGGACAGGGCTTACTGAGTGGAATGCCGAAAATCTCATTGTCTGGAACGGCAAGCTTGCCGCAGATTTTGGAGAAAACGGGCTTTTTGTCTATGCGGACGGTGCCGGGTGGACCGGATTGGTAAAATGGGATATAGCGTCGCTGATGATATGGAAAGATAAACTGATTCTGATTTTTGAAGACAGCGGCAGCATCTGTTTTTTTGACGGGGTTTCATGTGAGCTGATATACCCCGGAAATGCAGAAAATATGCACGTCTGGAATGATAAACTGATTTTAGATTACGGGGAGAGCGGGCTGTATATTTATGGCTCATGGCCAGGTCTGACCAAATGGATTCCTGAACATATCGTTAATTGGAAACAGGGCTTTGCGGCGGATTTCGGGGATAAAGGGCTTTACTTCTATGACGGCGCGTCATGGACAGGTCTGACCGGCTGGAATCCTGAAAGTATGCGTGCGTGGGGCGATAAACTGGCGGCGGATTTCGGGGAAAAGGGGCTGTATGTTTATGACGGCAGTTCGTGGACAGGACTGACCGGATGGGATTCCGAAAATCTCAAACCGGCGTTTTAAAGATTTCTCGCTGCGCTCAAAATGACAGGGAGGAGAAGTTTCTCGCAAAGACCGCAGAGGGCGCAAAGAAAAAAGAGGAAAATTTTATAACTCACCTTACGCAGAAACCTCGTTACGAGGCTCTGCCTCGTAACGCAGGGCAGCCGCGGCTCTGCCGCAGCCGGCGGCTTTCTTCAGTCGTTACGAGTGCGTAAGATGGGTTATAATAAAGCTTTGCTTTGCGTCCGTTGCGGTCTTTGCGAGAAACTTCTGAACCTCTGATACTCCGTAGGGGCAGCCCCCTGTGGCTGCCCTTTGAAAGGGAAGAAGGGTAAGCACGGGGGCGCTTACCCCTCCGGGCGTTTTTTTGTGAAATAAAAAAGAAATAACACAGGAGCTGCAACCATGTCTGTTAAAAAAACTTTTCTCATCAGTTATTCGATCATTGTCATCGGCATCATTATTCTGGGCATTCTTGTGATGATGATGCGGGAGAACGGCAGCAGTCTGAATAAAAGACAGAAGCAGCGTTATCACTCTCATCTGCTTGCGGATGAACTTCGTCAAAGTTCCGATGATCTGACCCGTATGGCAAGAACATATACGGTCACAGGAGACACCAAATATGAAAAAATGTATTGGGATATTCTCGCGATACGGAACGGAGAAAAACCCCGCCCCGAAAACTACAACCGGATTTACTGGGACATGGTGCTGATTTACGGACAGAACCCCCGTCCTGACGGAAAAGCGGCGGCGCTGAGGCGATTGATGGAAGAGGCAGGATTTACAAAAGAAGAATTCGGCAAATTAAGAGAGGCGCAAAATAATTCGGACGGTCTGGTAAAAACGGAAACCGTGGCGATGAATGCCGTCAAAGGGCTGTATGACGACGGCAAGGGAAACTACACGGTAAAGGGCGAACCGGATTTGGAAATGGCGAGACGGCTGATGCACGATGAACAGTACCATAAATATAAAGCCGCTATTATGAAACCCATTGACGAATTTTTGGAAATGCTTGACAAACGCACCAAACAGGAAGTGGAGCAGTATGTTATTAAGGAAAATCAACTGCTTTTGATTATAGAAATCACCGTCGGTTTGCTGATTCTGATTTCTGCGGGCATCGGCATTTTTGTGATGATCCGGCTTCGCAAGATTGCGGTTCTGGTCGGAGAAGCCGCTGATCATGTGGCTTCAAGCAGCGGACAGTTGAATTTCAATGCACAGAAATTGGCGCAGGGGGCTACGGAACAGGCATCTTCGGCTGAAGAAGTTTCCGCGTCTATGGAAGAAATGGTTTCCAGCATCAGACAGAATGCGGATAATGCTCACGAAACAGAAAAAATTGCGCTGAAGTCTGCGGAAAATGCGGCGGAATGCGGAAACGCTGTTACAAAAACAGTGACCGCGATGAAAGAAATTGCAGAGAAAATTTCAATTATCGAAGAGATTGCCCGCCAGACCAATCTTCTGGCATTGAACGCCGCAATTGAAGCCGCAAGGGCAGGCGAAAGCGGCAGGGGTTTTGCCGTTGTGGCAGCAGAGGTCCGCAAGCTGGCGGAGCGAAGCCAGAAAGCCGCGGCGGAAATCGGCAAACTGTCGGAAACAAGCGTAGGCGTTGCCGAGACAGCCGGCGAAATGCTGACCCGGCTGGTGCCGAATATTCAGAGAACTGCCGAACTGGTTCAGGAAATCAGCATGGCAAACAGAGAACAGAACTCCGGCGCGGAGCAGATCAACAATGCGGTTCAACTTCTGGATCAGGTGATTCAGCAGAACGCTTCGGCTGCCGAGGATATGGCAATGACGTCGGAGAAACTGACCGGTCAGTCAGAACAGCTTAGGCGCACAATTCAATTTTTCGATAATT
>DZCT01000129.1 GCA_022736535.1 Desulfatirhabdium butyrativorans
CCTTAAACAAAATCCGTAAGGAGAACCGACGATGAACGCTGACATGATCGCGATTGGAAAGTTTTATCGAGAAAAACATCAAAGATCTGCTGGTGGTGGAAGATGATGAAAACCTGCGGAAAAGCATCAGAAAACTGATCGGCAACGGCGATGTGAACATCACCGAGGCTGCCAGCGGCGAAGAGGCGCTGGATGCCCTGCTGAACAAAGCATTTGACTGCATGGTGCTGGACCTGGGGCTTCCGGACATGACAGGTTTTGAGCTGCTCGGTATGCTGGAAAATGAAAAAGGAATCCGTATTCCCCCGGTCATTGTCTATACCGGAAAAGAGCTGACCCGTGAAGAAGAAGAGCAACTGAGGGTTTATGCGGAATCCATCATCGTCAAAGGCGCAAAATCCGAAGAACGCCTGCTGGATGAAACAACGCTGTTTCTGCATCGGATTGTGAGCCTTATGCCGCAGAAAGAGCAGAAAGTCATTGCCAACCTTCAGGATAAAGACGGCATATTCAAAAATAAGAGAATTCTTCTGGCTGATGATGACATGCGGAATGTGTTTGCGATGTCTAAAATTCTGCGGGAAAAGGGAATGGAGGTGCTGAAAGCGGAAGACGGCGCAAAAGCATTGAAAGTGCTGGAACAGGAATCGGATATTCATCTGGTGCTGATGGATATTATGATGCCGATTATGGACGGATATGAAACCATGAAGAAAATCAGAGAGCAGGAGCGGTTTGCGAAACTGCCCGTCATTGCCTTAACCGCAAAAGCAATGAAAGGCGACCGGGAAAAATGTATCGAATCCGGCGCCAGCGATTACCTGACCAAACCCGTTGACATGGAAAGACTGCTCTCAATGATGCGGGTGTGGCTGTATTGAAGGGAGGGTAAGAGGTAAGAGGTCAGAGGTGTTTCAACAAGCCTCTGACCCCGCACCCCTCACCTCTCACCCATTTAAGCCTTTGACTGACAACGAAATCGAAAAAATAGAGATAGACCTTTTTCTGGATGCGATTTATCGGCGATACGGCTATGATTTCACGCATTATGCCAAAGCCTCGGTCCGGCGCAGAGTGCGGAATTTTCTGCAAAAAACCGGCTGCACCCGCGTCAGCGAAATGATCCCGGAACTTTTGTATAATGAATCGTTTTTCGCCAATCTGGTCTTTGATTTTTCCGTAACGGTAACAGAAATGTTCCGGGACCCGGAATTTTTTCTGTCCGTGCGGGATGTGATTTTTCCCTATCTCAGGACCTATCCGTTTATCAAAATCTGGCACGCCGGATGTGCAACCGGCGAAGAAGTTTATTCCGTTGCCATTTTGCTGACAGAGGCGGGACTTTATGACAGAAGCACGATTTTTGCGACGGATTTCAACGATCCCGCGCTGAAAAAAGCAAAAGAAGGCATTTATCCGATAAAAAACGTAAAAAACTTTACGGCGAGCTACCAGAAAGCCGGCGGAAACTCATCTTTCGCCAAATATTATCATGCAGAGTATGATTCTGTTATGATGGATAAATCTTTAAAACAGCGCATCACATTCGCCAATCACAATTTAGCCACCGACAGCGTATTCGGAGAGATGCACCTGATTCTCTGCCGCAATGTGCTGATTTATTTTGACAGAGAGCTTCAAAACCGGGTACTTTCCCTGTTCAGGGACAGTCTGATACACAAGGGTTTTCTCTGTCTCGGAACCAAGGAAAGTCTTCAATTTTCAGATGTGTGTGATGATTTCAAACTGATTGACGCAAAGAATAAAGTCTATCAGAAAAAGTAGGGTGGGCAGCTTGCTGCCCACCGTATGAGAAAAAATCAAAACTCCGGTTTTTTTTAATTGGTGGGCGGCGCGCCGCCCACCCTACAAGTAGAAACGTCAGGGGCATTAAGTTAAGAGAAAAATGTAGGTCGGGGTGAGCCTGCGAACCCCGACACCTGCCGGATGATGTTGGGGTTCGCAAGCTCACCCCAACCTACATTATACGGAATTATCAATTTGACGGCATTGACGCAGAGTGTGGGGACGAGAGAAACGAGTTGCAAACTCGTTCTACGCAGAGTGTGGGGACGAGAACAGATGGTGCGGGGGAAGGTGGAGCAGAAGCTTCATGAAAAAATACAAAGCAGTTGTCATAGGCGTTTCCGCCGGCGGGATGAAGGTGCTGACCCGATTGCTGTCCATGCTGCCTGAAAATTTCTCCTTGCCCCTTATGATTGTGCAGCATCTGCATCCGAGTCAGTCCGGATTTTATATCCGGTATTTTAATGAAAAATGCGCCCTGACCGTCAAAGAGGCAGATGAAAAAGAACGCATTCAGGCAGGATATGTTTATTTTGCGCCCCCGAATTACCATCTGCTTATCGAAGAAGATCACAGTTTTTCTTTGTCTTCAGATGAAAAAGTAAATTTTTCACGCCCTTCGATAGATGTGCTGTTTGAAAGCGCGGTGGACGCGTATCATTCCGACCTGATAGGCATTATTCTGACAGGCGCAAATAATGACGGCGCTTCCGGTTTGCAACTGATAAAACACAACGGCGGACTCACGCTGGTTCAGAATCCCTCTGAGGCGGAATCTCCGACCATGCCCCGGTCCGCCATCGCCGCGGGCGGCGCGGATGCGGTTCTTTCTGTGGAAGAAATCGGAAACCTGCTGATCCGTTTAGATAAAAACAACAAACGATAAACAGGTTCGAGGTGCGGGGTAAGAGGTGCGGGGCGCACCCCCCGAACCCCGAACCCCGAACCCCTGACATGAAATATAAGCCCAAAATTCTGATCGTTGATGACAGACGGGAAAATTTATATACGCTGGAGAATGTCTTAAAAGGCATTGACGCGGAAGTGATAAAAGCGGACAACGGAAATGATGCGCTCATTGCCACTCTGAACAATGAATTTGCATTGGCGATTCTCGATGTGCAGATGCCCGGAATGGACGGCTACGAACTCGCGGAACTCATGCGGGGGGAGGCGGAAACCAAATATCTGCCGATTATTTTTCTGTCAGCGGTGTTTTCAGACGATTTCCATATCTTTAAGGGATATGACGCGGGCGCGGTTGATTTCATCACAAAACCCTTCAATCCCGATGTCCTGCTGGCAAAAGTCAGAATATTTTTAGAACTTTACAATCAGAGAATTTCTTTGGAAAAACATCAGAGGGAATTGCTGAAATCCAATGCGCTGATGAGTTCTGTGATGGAAAGTCCGAGAAATATCGGCATATTTGCGCTGGATCGGGACTACCGCTATATTTCTTTCAATCAGAATCACAAAGAGATGATGAAACGGCTCTATGATGCAGATATAAAAATCGGGATGAGAAAACTTGACATTATAACAAACGAAGAGGAAAGAGAAAAAACAAAACTCAATTTTGACAGCGCCTTGCGGGGCGAAGCCTTTGTGCTGATTGAGGTGAACGATGAATGCACATCCGGAGAAAATTTCTGCCGATATTACAGAGAAAACCATTACAATCCGATTGTTGTCGGAAACGACATTATCGGTCTGACCGTATTTCTGACAGATATTACCAAGAGCAAGCAGATCGAAGAAGACCTGAAAGACACAAATGAAAAGCTCCGCGAGCAGATCGCGGAACGCAGACGCGCGGAAGAAGAATTGGTGAAAAACAAGGAAAAAGCAGAAAGAGAAAGAGAAATCGCCGAAGTTGCAAATAAAAAAATTATGGACAGCATCCGCTATGCCCATCTGATCCAAAGCTCCCTGCTGCCGAATCCGGAAAATATCAAAGGCTTTCTCCCGGACAGTTTTTTCATCTGGATGCCCAGAGACATTGTGGGCGGCGATTTTATATTTACCGATTATGTGGAAGACGGATTTGTCATTGCGGTGATTGACTGCACCGGACACGGCGTCCCCGGAGCGTTTATGACCATGATCGCTTCTTTCGGTCTGAGAAAAATCATCGGCGCCGAAGGATTCCGTGATCCGGCAAAAATTCTCAAACGGCTTAATTTTATAGTCAAAACAACGCTTCAGCAGGATACGGCATACGCGCTTTCCGATGACGGGCTGGATGCTGCTGTCTGTTTTATCTCGGAATCTTCGGGAACGCTGACCTTTGCCGGAGCAAAACTGCCCCTGATTTATATTCAAAAGGGAAAAATAGCAATTGTAAAAGGCGACAAACACAGTATCGGCTACAAGCGCTCCGAACTGAATCACAATTTCAGCAATCATGAGATAAAGATTGAAAAAGGCATGTGCTTTTATATGTTAAGCGACGGATTTATAGACCAGTTGGGCGGCGAGAATCGCCGGCGCTTCGGCAGTTGGCGTTTTAAAGATCTGCTTAAAAGCAACTATATGGAATCTTTTGAAAAGCAGAGAGAAATCATGATTCGGACCTTTGCCGAATTTAAAGGAAAAAACGAAAGACAGGATGATGTGACGGTGGTAGGCTTCGGTTTCAGATAGGCAGAACGGGTTTATCTATCTTAGCCCGGGCCGCTTTACCGATGAAAAATGTCTCGCAAAGGGCGCAGAGGGCGCAAAGGAAGAAAGTCAAATAAAATAAATTTATTCTCAGCGTCCTTATCTCTTTGCGCTCTTTGCGTTCTTTGCGAGAAATAAAAGTTTCTCGCAAAGGCGCAGAGTCCGCAAAGAAAAGAAGATCAGATTTGACAGCTTTTTGTCATCTTATTCAGAACCGGGTTGTCAAATCTTTGCGCACTTTGCGAGAAATCAATCTGCGGTCTCTGCGAGAAATCAATCTGATGATTGACTGTCATTATGATAACATGCAAGGAATGCAACAGAAGAAACCCGAATAATGCCGCTGTCTGCGTAAAATGCGCCGCGCCTTTAAAGCCCGGAAAAACAAAATCGGCTGTCAGAAAAAAATCTCCCGCTCTCTCAAAAAAAGAAGAGACAGGGACGCAACTGATGATAACTGATATAAAAATCCCTTTCACTTCACTTGTGGCATTTATAATTAAATGCCTGCTGGCAAGTCTCACAGCCATCGTTATCATCTGCCTGATGCTTGCGCTGATGCTTCTGACTGCAACAGGCATGGGAAGTTTTTTTAAGATTGTTTTAAAGATATGAGTTACGCAGGTCAATGTCGGAAAATACTGCTTTGTGTCGAAATGTATTGACAAACAGCAGGTAACAATGGCAAACAAAAGGAGCAGACGAATGAAACTTCCTGATATAAAAACCCAGTTGCCGGGTCCCCGGGCAGCCGCTCTGATTGCAGTGGATCAGGCGCATGTATCGCCTTCCTACACGCGGGATTATCCCCTGGTCGCGGAAAAAGGGGAAGGCTTATGGATTCATGACCCGGACGGCAATGTTTTTCTCGATTTCACAGCCGGCATTGCCGTATGCGCCACCGGACACTGCCACCCCAAAGTGGTGAAGGCGATCAAGCATCAGGCAGACCGGCTTCTGCACATGTCCGGGACAGATTTTTATTACACGCCCCAGATTGAACTGGCAAGAAAGCTGGCGCGGCTCGCGCCCGGAGAGGGCAGCAAAAAGGTTTATTTCGGAAATTCCGGCGCGGAGGCTGTGGAAGCCGCGTTCAAGCTTGCCCGATGGTTCACCAAGCGGGAACTCAACATCGCATTTTTCGGCGCGTTTCACGGCAGGACCATGGGCGCGCTGTCTCTGACCGCCAGCAAGGTGATTCAGAAAAAGCATTACAATCCGCTGATTCCCGGTATCACGCATATTCCTTACGCGTACTGTTACCGATGCCCCTACCATGTTTCTTATCCCGAATGCGATATTGAATGTGTGCGCTGGGTGGAAGACGGGCTTTTCAGAACGACCATGCCGCCGGAGGAAGTCGCCGCCATTTTTGTCGAGCCGATTCAGGGAGAAGGCGGATATATTGTCCCGCCGCCCGAATTTCATGTCCGGCTGCATCAGGTGGCAAAAAAATACGGCATTCTGTATGTGGCGGACGAAGTGCAGGCAGGCATGGGGCGCACCGGCAAGATGTTTGCGATGGAGCATTTCGGTGTGGAGCCGGACATCATGGCGCTTGCCAAAGGGATTGCATCCGGTATGCCGCTGGGCGCGATGGTCGCCAAAGCCGATATTATGGTCTGGGAAGCCGGTTCTCATGCTTCCACTTTCGGGGGGAATCCGGTTTCTTGCAGCGCGGCAATGGCAACCATTGAACTGCTGGAAGCCGGACTGATGAAAAACGCCGAAATTCAGGGCAACTATATGATGACCCGGCTCAGAGAAATGCAGAAAACGATGGAGTGTATCGGCGATGTGCGCGGCAAAGGGCTGATGATCGGCGTTGAGTTGGTAAAGGACCGGGAAAGCAGAAAGCGTGCGCCGCTCTGGCGCAATGCCCTGATTCAGAAAGCGTTCAGAAAAGGGCTGCTGCTGCTCGGCTGCGGCGAAAACACGATTCGCTTCTGCCCAGCGCTCACGGTTTCGACAGAGGAAATAGAAGTGTGTCTGACGATTTTCGGGGAATGCCTCAAAGAAGTCGTAAATGAAAAGCCGTGAAATTTCTTCTCGTTCCCACGCTCCGCGTCCGGAGTGCTAAAATGAAATTGTAGAGACGCACGGCCGTGCGTCTCTACTAATACCAATTCGCTTTCAAAAACGGTGTTTTCTGTGTCTATTCTTAGCCGGGGCGCTTTTCAAGCGGTTTCAGCAGTTTAAGCGATTTGAACCTGTTCTTAGCCCGGGCGATTTACGGTCTGAAAGACCGATTTTTGAAAGCGAATTGGTATAAAATTCGCTCCGCTCATTTCAGCACTCCGGAGTGAGCGACGTTCCCACGCGGAGCGTGGGAACGAGAATAGACCTCTTTCAAAAGTGGGAGTTGCTCACTTGATTTTATTGGATGAAACTTGACTTTTGAAAGAGGTCTAATGAAATCCTACATTCTGAACCGAAACAGGAGACCCTCATCATGAATCCGATTTTGAAAAAATTGGGACTGACAGGCGAACACCAGGGCGCGGGAACGGGCGAGTGGATGGAATGCTCCGGAGAAATTTTAGAATCTGTTTCTCCGGTTGACGGCAAGGTGATCGGGAAAATCCGTTGCGCCAAAAAAGGCGATTACGGGCAGGTCGTCGCCTGTGCGGAACATGCTTTCAAGACATGGCGGATGATGCCCGCGCCCAAACGCGGTGAAATCGTCCGGCAAATCGGCGATGCCTTGCGGAAACACAAGCAGGATTTGGGCGCGCTGGTCAGTCTCGAAGTGGGAAAAATCCGCGCCGAAGGCCAAGGCGAAGTTCAGGAAATGATTGACATTGCGGATTTTGCCGTGGGGCAGTCCCGGATGCTCTGCGGTCTGACCATGCACAGCGAGCGTCCCGAACACCGCATGTATGAGCAGTGGCATCCGCTGGGACCCGTGGGCGTGATCACCGCGTTCAATTTTCCGGTTGCGGTGTGGGCGTGGAATGCCATGATCGCCATGATTGCCGGAGATACTGTGGTCTGGAAACCGTCTTCCAAAGCCCCGTTGAGCGCTATCGCGACCATGAACATTGTCTGGGACGTGCTGAAAAAAAATGCTCTGCCTGAAGGCATTCTGAATGTGGTCATCGGAGACCGGAAAGAAGTCGGCGAGGCATTTATCAGAGACCGGCGGATTCCGCTGATCTCGGCAACGGGCAGCGTCCGTATGGGGCGGCATATTGCGGAAGTGGTGGGCGCACGTCTCGGAAAGACGATTCTGGAACTCGGCGGCAACAATGCCGTTATCGTTACCGCAAATGCAGACATGAACATGGCAGTCCGCGCTATTGTTTTCGGCGCGGTGGGAACAGCCGGGCAGCGATGCACCACCACCCGGCGCATCATCGTTCAGGAAACGGTCAAAGAAAAGCTGTTGCAAGGGCTTGTCAAGGCTTATCAGCAGATTCCCATCGGCAATCCGCTTGAGGATAATATTCTGATGGGTCCGCTCATTGACCGTCAGGTGGTGGATACCATGCAGAAGGCTTTGGCGGAAATCAAAGCGCAGGGCGGAAAAATTCTCTTCGGCGGCGAAGTGCTTTCCGGCGGCGTATTTGACGCGGGGACTTACGTTAAGCCCTGCATCTGCGAGGTCGGTCCCTATCTGCCGATCATTCGTGAGGAAACTTTTGCGCCCGTTCTCTACATCATTTCTTATAAAACGCTCGATGATGCGATAAAATATCACAATGACGTGCCGCAGGGGCTTTCTTCGGCAATTTTTACGAGCGACATTCGGGAAGCGGAGACGTTTCTGAGTCACCGGGGCAGCGACTGCGGCATTGCAAATGTGAATATCGGCACGTCGGGAGCGGAAATCGGCGGGGCTTTCGGCGGAGAAAAAGACACGGGCGGCGGAAGAGAAGCCGGTTCTGACGCATGGAAAGCCTATATGCGCCGTCAGACCTGCACGATCAACTGGTCAAAAGAACTGCCGCTCGCGCAGGGCATTCGTTTTAATGTTTCATAATTGTAAGACGGTGGGCAGCAAGCTGCCCACCCTACAATCTATTTTTAAGCCACGAATTTGCACAGATTTTTCACGAACAGAAGGACACGAATTTATTTATTATTTTATTCGTGAGTTTTTATTCGTGAAAAAATTCGTGTCCGTTCGTGGCAAAAAATCACAGTCATGTAGGGTGGGCATGAAATGCCCACCGACACATACAACAAGAAAGGAGGCTGAAACATAATGGAATTAAAACAGAAAGGTTCATCAGCCAATGTCGGCAGCTTTAAGCAACTGATGGTGACGATGAAATGGACAACCGCAGCCGACTTTGATCTGGCTGCCGCTTATGAAGACAAAACCGGCAAAAAAGGGCTTGTGTATTTCGGCGAACTGGGCGATCTGAACGCATTTCCCTACATGCAGCTCAGCGGCGACGAAGGCGTGGGCGATAAAGGCGGAAACAATGAAGAAATCATGCGGATTACCAAGCTGGATGACATAAAATATGTCTGGATTCTGTGCTGGGATTACGGAAAGGTTCAGGAAGGATCGCCTGCCCGCTTCAAAGAAAGCGATGTCACGCTTTCCGTGATGGATGACAAAGGCACGGCTCACAAGGTGACATTGGATACCGGCGACTTGGGCAATGTCGCGCTGATTGCGACCATTGACAACACGAGTCCCATCGGATCAAAACTCATCAACGCCAGCAAAGCCGGCACGCTGAAAGGTTTGAAAACGCTTCAGCAACTGACAGATATTATCGAGGGTTAATTTAATTAGTAGCAGGCGGGCATTTCATGCCCGCCCTACGAGTTGAATCTTAAAAAAGGAGACAGAAAATGGAACTGAAACAGAAAGGTTCGGAAGCCAATGTCGGCGGCTTCAAGCAGTTGATGGTGACGATGAAATGGACAACCGCAGCGGATTTTGATCTGTCAGCCGCGTATGAAACCAAAGAGGGCAAACAGGGACTTATTTATTTCGGAGAATTGGGGGACCTGAATGCTTTTCCCTTTATGCAGCTCAGCGGTGACGAGGGCGTGGGCGATAAAGGCGGAAACAATGAAGAAACGATGCGGATTACCAAGCTGGACGACATGAAATATGTCTGGATTCTGTGCTGGGATTACGGCAAGGTCAAAGACGGTTCCGCAGCCCGTTTCAAGGACAGTGATGTTTCGCTTATGGTGATAGATGACAAAGGCACGGCGCACGGCGTGAAATTGGACACCGGCGATATGGGCAATGTCGCGCTGATTGCGACGATTGACAACAGCAGTCCTATCGGCGCAAAGCTTGTCAACGCCAGCAAAGCCGGTACGCTGAAAGGCTTGAAAACGCTGGATGACCTGATGGGCATCATCAAAAGTTAGCATGTAGGGGGGATGGTCCGTCGGGCTGCCCCCCCCATATTATTTTCTATTACATTCCACCGTCTGAATCAGGATTTTCAGGATTTGAGGATTGACAGGGTTTATCAAACAAAAGCAGGGGCGCGCCGACGGGCTGCCCTTTTTTTCGTTCCCACGTTCTGCGTCAACGGTATAAGTTAAGCGGAGCAATCCCCATTCAAAACAGATTGATTATATTATACCGAATCTCTGTTGAAAGTATTCTCTCATTTTCTTTCCCACAGAGACCGCAGAGATTTTTTTAAATAATTCTCTGTGATCTCTGTGGGCTTTTCTCCTCTGTGATCTCTGTGGGAAACCCCTCCGGGGAAAAATATCATATAAAGTCAAAAGAGATTCGGTATAAAATCAAAAAGGATTTGGTATAAAAACTTGGAAACAACCAAAAAATATTATCGTGTTGACCGCAGAGAAATTGCGTTTTTAAAGTTTATTTTTGAAGCATATAATGGTATGGTGATCCTGACAACGCTTGATGTGAAAACAGGACTTGTGATATTCCGCATTGCGCCGGGCTGCGAGCCGGATGTGGAAATGATCTTGCAGGAACTTAAAAAGAATATTATGATTGAAGAGGTTAGGGGTCAGGGGTGAGAGGTCAGGGGATTCCTCTCACCCCTTACCTCTAACCCCCTCCAAACCCATGACAAAAAAATTTTACATACATACCATCGGCTGTCAGATGAATGTCTATGACTCCGAGCGAATCGCAAGAAGCTTGGCATCTGTGAGATATACCACGGCGTCATCTGTAAAAACTGCTGATATAATTATAGTAAATACCTGTGCGATTCGGGAAAAGGCGGAACAGAAAGTTTTCAGTTTTCTGGGGCGTCTCGGCGACATGAAAAAAGTCCGGCCCGAACTCATTATCGCTGTGGGCGGATGCGTTGCCCAGCAGGAAGGCAGAAAAATTCTGGAACGTGCGCCCTATCTTGATCTTGTTTTCGGCACTCATGCGGTCTGCCGGGTGCCGGAAATGTTCAGGCGCATCGAAGCTGAAAAATGCCGGATAGTGGATATTGAACTCTCCGAAATCATAGATGAATATGAATTTCCCGCAGATGATTGCAAACAGGGAAAAGCCGGAAGCTTTGTCACCGTCATGCAGGGCTGCGACAATTACTGTACTTACTGCGTGGTGCCTTATGTGCGGGGCAGAGAAATGAGCCGGAGTCCAGAAAATATCATCAAAGAAATCAGAAATCTTGTTGATTCCGGCGTGAAAGAAATCACCCTTTTGGGTCAGAATGTGAACAGCTACGGCATCAAAGAAGGATTATGCTCGTTTCCCGAACTGCTGGCGCAGGTTAATGAAATCAAAGGATTGCTGAGAATCCGCTTTACAACATCGCACCCCAAAGATTTGTCTGAGGGCTTGATGCTTGCATTCAAACTTATGGATAAATTATGCAGACATATTCATCTGCCGGTTCAGTCAGGTTCAAATCGGATTCTGAAAAAGATGAACCGGAAATATACAAGAGAACAATATCTTGAACGCATTGAAAAACTGCGAAATATTTGTCCTGATATTGCCATTACTTCCGATATGATCGTCGGCTTTCCCGGAGAAACAGGAGCGGACTTTGAAGAAACCCTGAATCTGATGAAAACCGTTGAATATGACGGGCTTTTCGCATTTCAATATTCAGACCGCCCCAACGCCGCCGCCGCCCGCATCC